>NZ_JBEGDB010000405.1:0-5383 GCF_043638955.1 Bradyrhizobium sp. 31Argb
ATTCTCCTGCCACCCGAAAACTTGCCGATCCTCGAATGGCTCGGTATCAAAACGTCAAAATCACTGTGATGAACCACCACTAGTTGATTTCGACCGGAAGCTCGAGGAGATCGGGAAGAACATCGAGGACGCCCGGCGGAACCGCGATCCCAAGCTCATCGCCGAACTCGAGCGCCTCGCTGGCGAGGTCAAGGCGGCTAATCGGCTCAAGACCGAAAAGCAGGACGCGTCGACTCGTGCGCAAAGTGCGAGAGACCGCGCCGAGGGTGCGTACGATGACTACATGCAAAAGAACCGCGACGCCGCGCGTGCAGCTCGACGCGACCGTGCGCGTCAGATGCGGCAAGATTTCCCGCAATCAACAGCCATGCGTGACTACCGGACGGAGGTTGCCGAAATGGCGACGGAGACGATACCGAACCGCATCGACGGGCTGACCGCGGACAGGGAGGCTCGTTCTACGACACGGCGCTCCAGCCTCATGCGCGAAATGACCAACGCGATGAATAAGCACGGTCAGGACTTCCATGTCGTGCCGCCATTCACCGCCGAAGAAGCGACCCCGGCGACCGTCGAACAATGGGCGGCCGCCGAAAAGGAGCGCCTAGACGGGCACGAACTGGTCCAGTACGAAGAGAAGTGCCGTAATGCCGCGACCGAGATGACGTCGGCGTTCAGGGATGACCTCCTTCACCGGCTCGACGACGCCTTCACCGGCATCAAATCCACCTTGAGCGAGCTCAACCGTCACCTGAAGGATCGACAGTTCCACGGGCGCGACTACTACTCGTTCAAGGCGTTGGAGGCGCCGACCCACGTCGACATGATCGAGCTCGTCGAGGAATCCCGAAAGCCGGAGTTCAATCTACCGCTCTTCGGGGATCGCAGCGAGGACGCGAACACCCCCATGATGCGGGCCGTCCGCCAGATCGAGGAGATTCTGTCGAATCCGGAGGCACGGACCGAAGAAATCGAGGATCCGCGCAAGTATTTCAACTTCGAACTCTACATCAAAGATGCCGACGGGAAGATCCGCTCTTCGCTGACGAGCCGCGCGGGCACGGGATCCGGCGGTGAAGGGCAGTTGCCCTTCTACATCGCCATCGGTGCCTCGCTGGCCGCCACGTACCAGAACCGGCGTACCGGCGAGAGCGGGCTGTCCCTCGCAATCTTCGACGAGGCCTTCAATCGATTGGATACGAAGGCGATCGGTCAGTGCTCTGAATTCATGCGGGATCTCGGGCTCCAGGTCATGCTGGCCACCCCCGACGAAAAGCGCCACGTGTTCATGGAAGTGGTCGACACCGTCGTCAACGTGAACCGGCTGGGCAACCAGGTGATGATTGACACCGAATTCCTGACCGAGAAGGCGCGCGACGCGATCGTTGCAATCGATCCGTACCGTAAGGGCTTCGACGTGTTCAAATCCGAGTTGATCGCCGCTGAGAAGGCTGCGGCTGTCCCGCAGGACCAGGCCGCGGAATGACCGACGTTCGTAAAGCGGACGCTGGCGTCGAATTCCTCGAACGATTGCTGGAGCGGAGCGAGCGCAATCCCGACCGCTCGCGGCCGGCTTCCGCAGCTCCGGAGTACGACAGGCTCTCGACCGCGCAGCAGGTGAGCCGTTTTCACGACCAGATGGCCGCGGCGGCGAGGTTCGGCGCCGTCGAAATGGAGCGAGGCAAGAGGGACCGGAGCCACCTGATCGAGCGGGTCCGTGTCCTAAACCCGGAACTGCTCGCCAGGCATCTTGGTCGCCCGACCGCGCCGGCGGTCGCGCAACGCGTCAGGGACGAATTGCTTCCGGTTGCAGCGACCGGAGAACCGTGGCTTGCTACCCTGTTAGACGAGATGGCGGCTAGGTGGGCGCGCGGCGAGGCCGCCTATCGCCTGACGGCCGGCCAGGCCGATTCCGCCAGGGAGTTCTTCACGCTGTTGGCGTCCATCTCGCGGCAGGAGGCCCGGGGACTGGACGCGCGAACGTTCTCCCAAAAGGCGACGAACGACACGAAGGCCTTCGATCGGCACGCTTCGCGGCTCGCCGCCGTTCTCGGCGCGCGGATCGGGCAGCCCGGCGCAGCGGTGGATGTGGTATGGGCGCACATCGGGCTGGAGCGCTTTGGTCACCCTGTTCACCTGAAAGGGCCCGTTGCCGTGGTAGGCGCCGGCGGTCCTCTGATTGATGGTCGCGCCAGGCCGTTCGCGTCGATTCATCCGGAGATGCTGCCGCAACTCTCGCTGCTTCAGGTGCCGGCGGCGATCCTCACGGTCGAGAACTATGCCAGTTTCAATAGGCAGGTCCGCGAGATCGAGGACGGCAGCCTGGTCGTGTACACAGGCGGCTTCCCGGCGGCGGGCCTCATCGAGCTTCTATCGAAGGTCCTGACCTTCGTGCCGGCCGAGGTGCCGTTCCTTCACTGGGGCGACGTGGACGCCGGCGGCGTGCGCATTTTCAGATACCTGGAGGAAAACCTGTCCCGCGGACCGCGTCCGCACCTGATGACCAAGGAGCTGGCTGAGAGATCCGGCCAGCCGGCAGATGCGGATCCGAGCTTGGCCTCGATCGCGAAGTCCGACAGTGCAATCCGCGAGCTGGCGGAGTGGTTGGCGTACGGATCGGACGTGCGTCACCTCGAGCAGGAGGCGCTGGATCCTAAGATCGTCGATCAGAAAAATCCCTTTCGACCTTCCTCTCCCTCGTTGCCTACAAAAGAATAGATTGTGGCGTAGTCTGCGACAGAAGGGGGCGGCGGGTCATTCTCGATGATGATGAATTGAGCCTCGGCGCTCTTTTCCTTCAAGTAAATGAAGAAGCGTTCCTTCACACCGCTGGCCGCGATTGCCTTCTCATCTTCGGAAAGCTCCCCGTCTGCCGCTCTTGGGTTTCGGCTATCGAGTCGACAATGAACCGTCGATCAAGCCGCAGTTGATCCAGTTCGTTTTGGCGCTGGACCAAAGTCGACTGGAGCTCGTCGGTGGCCTTATCAAGTTTCGCAAGCTGATTTTCCAGGTCGGATGGGTCGGGATACTCGCGGTTGAGCTCTTGCTCTGCGGTCGCGAGCATCTCTTCGACCATCTGAACTTTGCCGGAGTTGATGGACTTCTGGGCATCGGGACTGGGCGTCTCGATGACGGCGGAATCATCGATGCCGGTGGCAATGAATTTCAGGACATTCTTATCCAACGTGTCGCTGTTAAAGTCCGAAATTCGGATCGGAGGCCACTCTCCCATCATGTCCGTTTCCTCGGTCAAGAGGTAGGGGACAAAATGTCTGAAGGAGAATGCGACTTTCGCGGCGTGCTGCGTCTTTGAAAAAGATTTGTCGGCGATGCCGATTTCTGCCAACAGAAACCCAGAAAGGCTGTCTTTCCCCTTGTGTTCCGATGAAAGCGTGCGCGTCGCTTCTTCCTTGGTGTCAGGCTGGACCCAATGGTTGTACAGTCCGAAGCTACCGCCGGCGAGCGCGCGCACGAGAGTGACTTGGCCAGATGTCGGCAGGATCAGGTCAAGCCAGGCTTTGTTGTAACCTTGTCGCTGATTGATGTTGGGCAGCATTTTCGGCTTTGCGCCCGACATGAAATCGAGAAGCTTGACTGTAAACGATTTTCCCGTGTTCGACGCGCCCCAAATGACATTGACGCCATCCGCGAACAGCAGTTCGGCCGTCGGGACCTTCGGTCCCGTTACGGCCAGCCGACGGATGATGAAGCGCGCGACCCCATCCCTCATTATCCCTGAAGGGAGGTTCCGCTAGTCGTGCTAAACGCCTCGGTCCAATCTCCGATCTGGGTGCGCACGAAATTTTTGAATTGATGTTTGCCGACCGACCTTACCTGAAGCGCGATCCAATCGGCGCAGTCCTTCAACTTCTGGGAATAGTGCGTTTCCAAAAGCTCGATATAACCGGCAGCCTCGTCGGAAGCTCGATACAGAACTCCTTGGTCGGTGATTTCTTGATCGACGAGATGGCAGCGGCGCATCAGGTCAAGGCTCCTCTCGACGAGACGCCGCCTGACGAGAAGCTCGCCCTTGCGATCGGATAGGTCTGGATGTAGGCTCGGCGGCCCTCCGATATCAGCAGTGTGGACCACCACGTGATCCAAAAGCACCATCTCTGCGAGATCGGCGGCTTCCGGACGCAGCTTTTCCAGCACTACGACGGCCCTGATCCCCGCCTCCAGGGGGAATTGAACAGTTTTCCGAAGCTCTCTACGGAATCCATTTCATTCGTCCCTCGTTAGCCAGGTGGTGGCACATCCCCTGTTTGACGGGCACGCGTACGACGCGGCCGATCAGACCAGCGGGCAACGTCGACGCGTGTCGCATAACGGCGTCCAGTCGTTCGAGACTGCTCGGGTGACGCTGACGGTGGACGTCGATGACGCCATGATAGACGTCCTCACGGAAAGCCGCCAACGCTTCCGGAGGTGAGCTGTCGCGGTGGAAGCGCTGAAAATGCTCGGCATCAAAGTAGCGCGTGCGCTGATCGAGAAAATGTTGGGCATGCTCCGGATGCCGCAGGATCTCGTCGGCCGTCTGAATTTCGCTTCCCGATGCCTCGTTGTACACCCGGCGAAGCTGGTCGACATACTCGAGTTCCTCGGGCTGGATGGAGACGGGGGCGACGCCCGGCGGGGCTTCATCCGGGATCAGACCGAGAACCTTGATCAGAGCCGCGCGAGCGGCCGGATCTTTGACGATCAAAGGCGCCGTTAGATACTCGACGTTGACGAAGTCGTATCCGTCGATCAGGGCCTTTAATCGATCCGTGAGGGGCACCGGCACGTTCGTGATCTTGTTTTTGCAGTAGTTATCCCAGTTGCCGATTAGCGCTCTGGCTATCGTCGAAGGATTTTGAAGCAAGGTCATTAACGGGCCGACAATGCCTCTCGGCGAAACGAAAACGATCTTGGTTGGGAGCGTCGCGTAAGCGCCCTCGGAATGATGGTAGAAGACCTTTCCGAGTTCGAGCAGCGCCTCTGAAAGCCCGAGTTTCGATCCCAGCGTCTTCCGTTTGCACTGGTAGAGGTGCCATTCGCCTTCGTGTCGGCGGAGGGTTAGAATCCGATGACGTCTCGGCCCTTATCGTTGGCGCCGCCGACCCGCTCCACGCTGACGTATAGCTTCGACTTTTGGCTCGCCCAAAGATCTACGAACTCCTCAAGCTGGCTGTCATCGAGTTCCTGGATCCGAATGGCAGGGCTTCTCATCGACTCTTCCGGTATGCGGTGCCGGATATAGCAGGCATGACCTTGGGTTGAGAAGATGTCGACCACCGCCCCTGCGCCAAAGGATTACTCACTTCGTCTAGGCCGTGTGGACAGTTACCTTATCCAGAGCAGAGTGGCGGCAATGGCGACGACGGCGAAGTAGTTTCGCGCG
>NZ_JBEGDB010000406.1:0-5371 GCF_043638955.1 Bradyrhizobium sp. 31Argb
AAGCCTTGAATCACGTTCAATCTGATTTGAGAATCCCAAGAGTCCACACGGCCTAGAGCATGATCCGGAAAAGTGGAGACCGGTTTTCCGAAAAGATCATGCGCAAACAAAAAGCTAAAGCGGGATGACGATTCAAAGAAACGTCATCACGCTCTAGGAAACCCGGTGCTTGGCGTGCCACTTCGGGCCGCGCCCTCGCATGTAGTGAAGCTCAGGCCGATAGGGGTTGCAGACGGTTCCGATCAGCTTGTGGCAGCTTGCGACGATCGCGTGCAGGCGCCGGCGGAGCGGCCTCCAGGAGGCTTTGGCGAGCGGCATGGCGGCGCTCAGTGCGACTTGCCGAGCACGGACGCGAACGGCACGACGAGGACTTCGTCGCCGAGCTCATCGGTGACGTGCAGGATCCAGCCGCGCCAATCTTCTTCGCTGGGCGTCATGATGAGCACGCGCACCAGGCCTTCCGCATGCTCGCGTGCCTCGGCCAAGTCCATCGCGTGACCGCATTCATCGATCAAGACGTGTTGGGCGTCGGAGCAATGGAAATACAGTTCAGCCATGTTCCGCCTCCTGCGGCAAGCGACCTCGCAGCCTACCGATAGCAGCTCGGATGACGGCGGAGAATCCGGGTGATCCCCCATCGGGAAATTACGGGGAATGCTGAGGTTTCGACTCAAGTCGACTGGGATTGATTTGCTCGGCTGAGGCTCAAATCCGCCAAGCGGTTGGCCCGGCGGGGGCCGCTTCCGCGAGCCCCGAGGTTAACGCATTGTTTATTTCTTTAAGCCCATTTTCACGACCTCATTCAGCAAAGAGGCACCATGTCTGACATCACCATTCCCGGCGGGCGTATTCGTTCCTTCGTCGAGCGGATCGAGAACCTGGACACCGAATTGCAGGAGTTGAACGAGCAAAAGAAGGAAGTCTTCTCGGAAGCCAAGGGCGAAGGCTTCGACGTGAAGATCCTCAAGGAGATCATCAAGCTGCGGAAGGAAGATAAGGAAGAGCGCGACGAGCGCGAATCCCTGCTCGATCTCTACATGCGCGCGATGGAAACCTCGCCGCCGGAAAAGACCGCCAAGGCGGCGTGACGCAAGCGACGTGAAGTGCGTAGGGCGGGTTGCCGCAGCGTAACCCGCCGACGCGCTGGAGTGAGCGGCGGATTACGCCTTCGGCCAACCCGCCCTACGGGCTGCGGCTCACCAATAGGGATCGTCATAGGGGTCGACCGTATACGGCGGGGGCATCCAAGGCGCTGGCGGCCGTCTGGGCCGCCGAGGTTCGATTGCGGCGGGCCCGTGCGGGCGCGCGGCCACATTGTTCTCTTTCTTGACGGTCGGCGCGGAGGGTTTCGCGGACAGGGTGGCAAGCTGCCCTTGCAGCGCCTGTATCTGCTCGGCGATGCGCGCGCTGTCTCGGGCATTCTGCTCCTGAGCCGTCTTGAGCTGTTGAATAGAGTCGGCATGCTCGCGAAGCGTTTGTTCGTGACTGCTCTTTAATTGCTCGAGCTTATTGTTAATGCTCACAAGGCCCTGCGCGATGGTCTTGAGCGATTGCGCCACATCGACGGATGCCGGGGCGGCGGATGTGGTGGCGCCGGCTGGCGGAGCGTCTTTCGTTTCCTTGGGGTTCGAAGGCGCCGGCGCTTCCTTGGGGCTCGCGGGCGCCGGCGCGGAAGGCTGTTCAGCCGCGTCTGCTACCTGGACAACCAGCGATTTCGCCGGATCGCGACGCTCGGCCGCCTCTGGAGGCAGTGCCGAGACGTGCGGCGTCCATCGCGCCATGATCGCCTTGGCCTCATCGCCATATCGCGCGGCGAGCGCGGCACCAGCGATGCCTATCGCCAACAGAAGGCCCGCGAGGGCTCGCAGCACGGGGCGACCCCGTCGCGGCGCCGGGTCGCGAGCCGGGTTCTCCGACGTTGGTGCCTCGTTCACGGTGGCAGTGTCGGATCGCTCTGTGCCGGCACCTTCCTGCCGGATCGGTTGGCTATCGCCGCCGCGCTCCAATCCGGAGACCAATCGGTCGAGCCGCGTAAGGTCTTCGCCGGCACTCTTGATCCGTTCATAGGCCCGGGCCAGCTCGCCATCGGCGCGCGGCATGCCCTGCGGTTCGTCCGGCTTCGGGTCGTCCGTGTCAGCCACCGATGCGCTCTCCATTCAGTCTTGCAGCAACGGAATGAGTGCGGCAGTCCGAGATTATCGGGAGGATAGTTCTCGTCGCCGTGTCGATCAAGACAAGGCGGGCATGAGGGAGAATTTAAGGCGACCTCGGCCGGCCGCTTCCGCTAGTCAAGTCGGGGCGACAGCCTATCGCCGTTACAATTGGGCTTTGGTCGGATGCGATATTGAAACCAGAGGTCGTGGCGCTCGCCGGGGGCCATGACAGGAATGACGGCCATCAGCGCCGCGGTATAGGGATGCAGTGGTGCTTCGTAGAGCGTTTTTCCGGGTCCGCGCTTCGCGCAACTGACAGGCTCCGTGTAACCCGCCGATGAACTACGATCTGACGGCTTCGCAAGCGACCGTTGAGCTGCGCAGATGCCGAATCCGCATAGCGCGCCGTTCCCAGTGGGCCCATGCTGGCTGGGCGCCCTGTTTCTCGGACGGATCGCGACTACTTTCCTTCCCTGGTGCGCACCTTCGGGCCTGTGCTCGATTGGTTCGAAATCGATCGCGCCGCTTCTCGGCAATATCGCAAGAACGACTTCCTCCGTCGAACCAGGCACCAATCTCAGGAGGCATCTCATGCGACGTCTCATATTCGCCCTGTCCATTGCCGTTCCAGCAGCGGCGGGAGCAATCTCGCCAGCCGCCGCACAGGACTACCCTTACTGCCTGCAGGGAAAGGACTGGGGCCTTCCGGGCCTTTGCCACTTCTGGACCTACGAACAATGCGCGGCGAGCGCATCCGGCACGTTCTCGTATTGCGGGATCAACCCGCGCTTTGCCTTTTTCTACACGCAGCCAGGCCGCTGGCCGCCGCCGCACTGAGATCGTGTTGACATAAAGAAGCCCCGCGCGGCGGGCTCAACGCGAACGGCTTGTCGGACGAGATCCGGCTGTCCGACGTTGACGCTCGCTTCATCTGCACCGCGTCCGGCAAGCGGACCGGCCACGCAACGACCCGCGCGCCCCAAACGGGAGCTGAGCCATGAAATGCACCAAGCCGTCGTTTGCCGTCGTCTGCGCACTCCTGGCAGTGCCTCTGTCCTTGAGTATTGGCACACTCAATGCGCGCGAGTCCGATCTCGCCACTGCTACATTGGCAGCCGCTCGGACCGCCAAGCAGCAATGCGTGAATAGCTGTCGTGCGCGATATCGCGACTGCCGTCATCTGAAACAGCTACCATCGTTCGAGTGTCGGGGTGTCTACCAGGACTGCACCCGATTTACTTGTAGCGGTTCAGGACCGGGATGATCGACTTGCCTTTTGCGGCCGTCAGCGGCTACGCGAGCGTAAGGCGGGTTAGCGAAGCTTAACCTGCCGATGTACGGAGAGTGAGCGGCGGATTACGCCTTCGGCTAATCCGCCCCACGGTCCTAACACCCGCCGATGCCGCCGAAGAGATCGGCTGAGCCGGCGTTGCCGGCCGTTGACGGTATTGCGCCGAGACAGCGCGAGCTCGATGAGGCGCCGCCGCCAGCGCTACCCGCGCCCGACGTGGCGTTGGGCGTGACGGTTTGCGTGTTGGCGCCAATGCCGCCCACTGGTCCCGTTGTCACCGCGGTAGCCCCTGCCTCCGCCGGAATCTGGTAGGTTGGGGCGCCGAGCGGATCGGACGCGCAGCCGAACGCCGTCAGATTGGCGCTCAGCGACACGCCGGCCGGACAGGGCACCGCCACGGGGGCAACGCTACTGAAGCTTCCTCCCGTTGCCCCGGTCACTCCCTGGCCGGATGGCACGATCGCGCCGGTCACCGTGCTCACCGCGTTGGTCGGGGAGTTGACCTGCGCGCCGGTTTGAGCACTGACCTGAGGGGTCGGCTGCGTGCCCACCGACGAACTCACCTGCGCGTGAGTGGCGGCAGACACGCCAAGCCACAGAGGGACCGCAAGGATGAGCATTCGTTTCATCGCGCTCTCCTGTCTTGCCGAAGCGACAATGAGGTCGTGACACGGCTTCCGCCCGCCCGTCGCTTCAACGCCTCCGACGCAGAGGGGTTCCCTGGGACCGAGCCTCAGTGCGCAGGGCGGGTTAGCGAAGCATAGCCCGCCGATGTACGGAGAGTGAGCGGCAGATTACGCCTTCGGCTGATCCGCCCGGGCTGTCGATTTTTCTCGGCGGAAAATTATGATGGTGATTTGTGTAGGCTGATGAGCGAGGGCATGACAGAGCTAGTTTTTTGCTGCGATCAGTACGCTGTGAAGGCGAGCGTCGGTGGTTTGCCGTCGATGTATTCGGAATACGTGCATCAGGCAGTTCTAAGTGAGGATCTTGGGATCCGATCAGCGGAAGGGACAGCTCTGTTCTTTGCCGTTGGCAGTAGCGCGGCGAACTGGCCTGATTTGGTGGTCGCATTGCGCTTCAGCCCTGGCCCCGAGAGCGGCTTTTGTCCAGGCATCCTATTGGTACCGGATCGGCACCTCGTTTTTGTCGGAGCTGGAACATCGCTGCTTGCATACAAGCTCTCGCCTGTTCGACGTCTCTGGCGCGATGTAGCGGATGTCGGATTCTGGGGATGGAAGCGGCACGGTAACATCGTCCTTATGTCAGCCGAGCTTGAACTGGCCGCTTGGGATGTGGACGGACGGAAATTGTGGTCTACCTTTGTGGAGCCACCCTGGAGTTATGAGGTCCACGGCGACCGTGTCGAACTCGACGTTATGGGGCAAAAGTCAAACTTCCCTGTCGCGACCGGCCCAGTGCGTAGGGCGGATTAGCGTCAGCATAATCCGCCGTTCGCTCACGACAGAGTCGGCGGGTTACGCTTCGCTAACCCGCCCTACGGTCCTACGAGCTGAGTTATGTGAGAAGATTTAAGAGCGCCCAAAGCTTTTCTGCAGCTTTCTTTGCGATCTCTGCCATTACGGTTTTGGAAAAATTGGATACAACCCAGTCCAGCGGTGAAATGAGGAGAGCCTTCAACTGTCTCTTCGTGGGAGCTTTGTGCTTTAGCCATTCTGCTCCTTCCCGCAATGTTTGAAGTATACCGTCTCTCTCTTCGGGCAGGTTCGCCGCGAACGCATTGTCTTTTTCTATTGTGGAGATAGCTTCGTCGAGCGCTTGTTCCGCCTCAATGTATGCTGCATCACTCCGATCGAGTTCGATAGGTCTCCAATCGTCGTCGAGTGCTCTTTGAAATGGACCCCGATTGTGGGACCACGTGCTTAGTTGGAAGGGGCTGCTCCGTTTGATAGACGGAGCGCATGAT
>NZ_JBEGDB010000407.1:0-5350 GCF_043638955.1 Bradyrhizobium sp. 31Argb
AAGGGATCAGGAGCGGTCAGTTTCCAACTAACAAACCGGTTCAAGCGGTCCCGCTCCGCGGGTCCATTTCAGTTGGCGCGCCGTATGCTGGAGATGGAAGTGGACAGTCGCTATGCCGACGTGATGGAGCGCGCGCTCTATAATACGGTTCTGGGCAGTATCGCTTTCGATGGGCGTCACTATTTCTATGTTAACCCGCTCGAAGTTCATCCCAAAACGCTGCGGTCCAATGGCATCTACAATCATGTCAGGCCGGTGCGGCAACGCTGGTTTGGCTGCGCGTGCTGTCCGCCGAACATCGCACGCCTTTTCACATCGATTGGTCATTACATCTATACGCCATGCTCCGACGCGCTCTACATCAATCTCTACATTGGCAATAGCGTGGCATTATCGGTTGGCGGGCATACGCCTGCGGTTGCTCATGAGCGGCAACTATCCTTGGAGGGACGAGGTGGAAATCGCCGTGGAATCTGCACAGCCGATCGCCCACACGCTCGCCCTGCGCCTGCCGGAATGGTGCAGCGCGCCGGCGGTGAGCCTGAACGGCGAACCTGTCCATTGCGAGTCGCGTAAGGGCTATTTGCACATTCACCGCACGTGGCGGCAGGGAGATCGCGTCAAACTATCGCTGCCGATGCAAGTACGCCGCGTATACGGTCATCCGCAACTTCGCAATTTGGCCGGCAAGGTGGCTATCCAGCGCGGCCCTTTGATGTATTGTGTGGAAGAAGCCGACAACGGGCCCGAGTTACACAACCTTTGGCTTCCTGCAGAAAGCCGGTTTTCGCTTGTCGAAGGTACTGGTCTCTTCGACAAGATTTTGCTGCAGGCTGACGGGTCCCGGTTGCAACACACGCATTCTGAAGAAACGGCACTTTGTCAGTACGACAAAGTGCCTGGACAGCTACAACCGCAGCGGCTGACATTCATTCCATGGTTCAGCTGGGCTAACCGCGGCGAAGGCGAAATGCGGATTTGGATTAAGGAGCGCTGACGCCGATGGCTGAGTGGCGCGTCCGTGAAGTTAATGCGTCGCCCGTGAAGTGCCCTTTAGGCCTTGATCGCGGATTCAATTTCCTAGCAACACGTGCCGCGGCGCCGCTCTGCAATTCCCTCGTTGAAGGCCGTTACCGGGCTTCTCGCGCCAGGGTTGTGACGGATGGCCTTTCCGCCACGCCTAACCCATTGACAGCACATACCCTCGACAACCTACCCCAACTAGCAACATCCCTGCCGCGTCGCGCCGTTGTGCATGCGTTTGAGCCTGGCGATCGTCTAAGATCATCGGTTTTCAATTTCGCCGGCTCGGGCGTGGCAGCGGCTCGTTCAATCCGGCTTCTATGAGCACGCGCCACCGCGCCCGGCTCCCGCCTGCCACGCGACCTCACAGAACCCTCAAGATCCCGAATCGATTTTTCGACGATTGAGAGGAAGTCGGCTTTTGGAGGGCCGACCATGGGGAACGCGACGCCGGATTGCGAAGACGAGCTCGAGCCTTGGCTGAAGCCATTCCCGGATCGCTTGGGTCATAAGGCGCGGCGACAGATGTGTCCGCGTTACATTGCCGGGTTGATCGGCCCTGGTGAGCGCAAAAACATTCAACCGATGGCGTAACGCTCTGCAGCGCGCGAATACGATCAGCTGCACCATTTCATCGCTGATGGCGTCTGGGATGCGAAGCCGTTAGAGACAGAGCTGCTCAATCAGGCCGACCGGCTCGTCGGCGGCGATGATGCGGTGCCGGTTATCGACGACACCGCGCTGACGAAGAGGGGCGAACACTCGGTCAGTGTCGCGGCTCAATATGCCTCGGGCGTTGGCAAAATGGCAATTGCCCAACGTTGGCGTCGCTGACGCTTGTGCGCGGTGAAGTACCAGCGATGATCGCATTGCGTCTCTTCCTACCCGAGAGTTGGACCAGCGATACCGCAAGTTTGAAGCGCGGCGGCGTACCAGTCGAATACCGAACCCCACGATCCAAGCTTTTGGCCGAGATTGATCGCGCGATGGTAGCCGGCGTGCGGTTCGGTTCCGCTGGCCGATACAGGATACAGCCTCAGTGCGCCGTTTCGGCAAGGGGGCACGACGCGGGCTGGCCTGGGCCGATGGCATCCCTCGTCACCTGAAGGTGGACCCGGTCGGCGTCAAGCTGATCTGGCCGCTCGCAATGCGAGGGCGTCCCCGCAAGCGGTCCATTCCGGACATCCTGTCGCGCCCGCCGAAGACATGCTCGCGTGATCAAGCCCGAGCTCCTCTTTCAACTGCTGATGCGCCTGGATCGGACGCGCACGCGTTCGGCACGCTCGACTTCCAGATAACTGAAAGCAGGCGCGCCACCCCGGCCGATTCGACCACAGGCGATAGCTCGTCAGGACTGCGAAGATTGATGGCTGGAATCCGAGGGGCAAAGAGTTCGAGAGTCCGCCATCATCTCGGGCGTATCGGAGCTGACCCTTGCTTTCTTGATGCGCGGACCATCTTGCGGTGCGTCAGCCGTGTTCGGATTATCTACGATGGCTGTCCGATAGTCAGCTAGATTGCCGCCCAGAAACAAGACCTCGGTCTCCTCGGTCGGTATTCCCCTCACCCAATCTCGCAGCTCCTCATCTCCGGGAGCATGCCCACGCTCTAAAATATCGTTGATTTTTTTGATCGGCCAAGCGGTGACGCTTGGTACCGTGTAGGTGTGCAGCTTCTTAGCATTCTTTGCAATCGCCTTCGCGCCATTCTCACTGTCGTCCTTTGAAAGGAGCAGTCGTGAGGGGTCCTGGCACAATGACACAAAAGCACTCTCTCTAAGGCCTTTGGTATGCCATGCAGCGAGGCGCGCCATATCAATTTCGTCCTCTCTTTCGTCGTCCGAGCAGATAGCAGCCTTTGAAACATGCGGGGTCGCGTGAGCACGCAAATCCGCTAAGGAACGCACATGCGCGATGGCACTCACCTCCTCCTCTAGGAGGGGCTCGCAATCGATGTCCTCGTTCTGAAAACGGTGCAGCGGCAGATACGATGATGCCACCACGTCGTCGAAGATGCGGTCGCCGTCAACACTGCCGGCACAAGATCCGGTGGTTCGTGGCCACTGTACTGCTCGCTGCGCAGCGAGTTTGATCTCGTTCTTTAGCGCCTTAACGTTCGCTCCGGTTAGCGATCCGGCAAGTTCGGCGCGCCCCCTGACAAAGGAAGCGGCCGGGCACCGCTCGCTTTCCTGGATAGCGCACGCTCTCAGAGTGCCTTTCGTCATGGTCGAGGGTGATCCAATCCCGGAATCCATCAAAGCGACAGCTGAATCCGATGTTCGGTGGATTGGCCGCAACTCACTCAGCTGCTGCTCAAAGTTCGCTTGATCCGGGGACGGGTGTGCTGGTGAGCTGGTTTGTGCGCTCAGGTCGCCCGGCTGTTGCTGCGCCCGCTGCCGCTGCCGCAGGAGATCGTCAGCTTCAATGGAGTCTTTTGCGGTGTTGGGTGGATCGATATTCATCTGTTCCCCTCCAGCATGGGTCATTTCAGGCTTTCGAGAAGCTGACGAGTCAGGAAGGAATGCGACCGACGCCCAACTTTTCGGGCGCTTCCCCGCTCGGCTGCCGTCGCTGCGGAGGAGATCCGTGCGCCGGATCCCTTGGTCGCTCTCCTCTGACGAAGCGTGCGGCAATTCCTCGAGCAGCTGCTCAAAGCTCGCTTGCGAGCTCGCGTCGTCCGACTCTTGACCCGGCGGAATCTCGGCATTCTGCGGAGCCGATCCTGATAGTGATGGGTTCACCTGCCGAGGATTGAAGTGCGAGCCGTCCATACCGTTCTCCATTCGAAATCAAGCTGCAGATCTATGCAGCCCAGCTCAGATCTGGCGCAAGCAGCACAGAGGCCCGCAAGTTTGAGACACGAATCATGTGAACCTCGGAAAGAGCAACTTGCGCCCTAGTAAACAGGCGACAATCGCGTCCCGATCTCCGGGCTCAATGTAGGAGATCTAGCTTTCGGCAAGCTGACGAAACCATGCACCCTAAAGGCCCGTTCTTGGGGGCCGTCGCTACGGTGACGCTCCTGCGGCTGCTTCTTTTTTCCAGGTGTCGCTTTCGCGAGAGATTCGGTCTGCGCGGCGGTTTCTGATCCAGCGGGTTTGCGCCGGGCCGCCATAATCCTATCGCTGCTCGAATCCAGCCAATGTAAGCCGCCTACAGTGAGGGGGTGGGCGGCTTCGTCGTGAGGTTGATAGCTTGCGACAGAGGCTCGCGGCGCCCGTCGCGGAGACCGTCGAAGTTACCTCCGTGGCGGCGACAAGCGAGACATACGTCCCGCCTAGAGCGGGGACGTCATGTTCTTTGCGGTTTGCTATCGAGCTCTGAACATGACCGAAATCGAGATTAGGAAGAATCGGCGGAACGCGGCCAGAGCTATTGACCTTCAGCAGCTTCGACTGGCCGTTGCTGCTTGCGACTACGGAAGCTTTGGACGCGCCGCCGAAGTGCTTTCGATCAAGCACACGGTGCTGAGCCGTTCCGTCGGTCAGCTTGAGCATCTGGTTGGGACTTCGCTGTTCGACCGCTCGAGCGGGGGGATCAAGCCCACTCTCGCTGGCCGAGCAGTTCTGCGAATTGCCCGTTTGATTTTGGAACAAGTCGATGCGCTCGTCGACACGGGAGTATCCAATGGACGCGGCGAATCCGGTCTCCTTACCATTGGCTTCTGCACATCCATTTCGACCGGGAATTTGCGGGCGACGATAGGTGAGCTCAAGAAGCTGCTACCACGGCTCGAATTGGCAACGATGGAACGCTCTCGCTTCGGTCTGATGACTGCCCTCCGTAACGGAACGGTCGACGTTGTCGTTAGCCCTGGACGTCTACCTTCAAAAGACACCAGATCACTACTGCTCTGGAGCGAACGCATTCTGATCTCGCTGCCGCAGGATCACTGCCTGGCGGCACGCGAGATCATCTATTGGACCGATTTGCGTAAACGAAAAGATCCTTCTAAGTGAGTATGATCCCGGACGAGAGCTCGAGGATCTCTTGATTTCGAAGCTCGTTCTACCTGACGATCGCCCCGCCGTAGAGCGCCATGACGTAAGCCTTGGCATCATCAAGAGTCTGACGAGTATGGGCATGGGGCTCAGTCTAGTGATGGAATCGGATATTGGTGCAAGTTTCGCTGGCCTTGTGTACCGGGAGTTGCAGGACGGAGCGGAGCCAAGCCGGGTGGACTTCTACGCGCATTGGCGCGACGACAATGAGAACCCGGCTCTGAAGCGTTTCCTCAATCTGTTGGCAGAACGCTAGGCCGTGTGGACTCTTGGGATTCTCAAATCAGATTGAACGTGATTCAAGGCTTTCTTTTAGGAGGAAGCCTT
>NZ_JBEGDB010000408.1:0-5238 GCF_043638955.1 Bradyrhizobium sp. 31Argb
GAGAAAAAAGATCGCCGACGGCGGCTTCGAGACCCCCTACCGACTGCGAAAGCAGATCGTCGAGGCGGTGTTCGGACGCCGGCGGTCTGCGGCGCTCGGAAATCGTCGGCCTGGATTGCGGCCGCGACCAGACCGAGGACGGCCGCGGCTGGGTCGAGATCCCGACAAGGGCATGATCGTCACCCTGCGGGGCAAAAGCGGCTGGCGGGAGGTCGAGATCGGCAGCGGCTCATCCGACGCCACCTGCCCGATCGTCGCCCTGCAGATCTGGCTGAAGCTGGCCCGGATCGGCCACGGGCCGCTGTTTCGCTTGGTGCGCGGTCAAGGCAAGGACGTCGGGCCGGACCGGCTGACCGACCAGCGTAAGCGGCAAGCTGAGGCCGTCAGGCGGCGTGGTTCCATGGCATAAGCGCGTCGATTTCGCTGCTCGGCCAGCCGTTGGCGATACGCTGAAGCGTGAGGGTGAGCCAGGCGAGCGGATCGACGTTGTTCATCTTCGCTGTCTGCAGCAGTGTCGCGATGGTCGCCCAGGTTCGTCCGCCGCCGTCGCTGCCGGCGAAGAGGCTGTTCTTTCTTGTAATCGTTTGTGGCCTGATGGCGCGTTCGATGATGTTGGAGTCGAGCTCGATGCGACCATCGGTCAGGAAGCGTTCGAAGATGGCACGGCGCGAGACGGCATAGCGGATCGCCTCAGCCAGTTTTGATTTGCCGGAGATCCGCCGCAAGGTCTGCTGCCAGAGATCGAAGAGATCTGCGACGATCGCCGCGGAGGCTTGCTGGCGCGCGGCAACGCGAGCGTCGGGGCTTTGACCGCGCACGGTTTTCTCGACCTGCCAGAGCCTTGCCATCCGCTCGACCGTCGCCGTTGCCACTTCCGAGCTCCCTGCAACATGCAGTTCGTAGAACTTGCGGCTGCTGTGTGACCAGCAGCCAGCCAATGTGATGCCATCATTGCCGCGATCGGATCGCGTGAGCTTGTTATAGGCGGCATAGCCATCCACTTGCAGGATGCCGCGATAACCATTGAGATGCCGGACCGCGCATTCGCCTGAGCGGCTGTCTTCGAAGCGATAAGCCACCATCGGGGGACTGCTGCGGCCAAACGTTCGGTCATCCCTGGCATAGGCCCATAAGTAGGCCGTCTTTGTCGATCCGGAGCCGGGAGCGAGCGTCGGCAAGCTGGTTTCGTCGGCAAAGACCCGTTCGGCCTTCTTGACCTCACTGAAGATGTAGTCGGCTACGATGTCGAGCTCGAAGCCGAGCTTGCCCATCCATTGCGCCATCAGCTGGCGGTCGAGCTCGACATGATCGCGGGCGTAGATAGCCTCCTGCCGGTAGAGCGGCAGGCCATCGGCGTATTTGGCGACCGCGATCTGGGCCAGAAGCGCTTCCGTAGGAATGCCTCCTTCAATGATATGGGCCGGGGCCGGCGCCTGGATGACGCCGTCCGCGTTCTTGAAGGCATACCTGGGACGGCGCGTGACGATCACCCGGAACTTCGCCGGCACCACATCCAGGCGCTCCGACACGTCCTCGCCGATCAGCACTTTCTGCTTGCCGGCATGCTCAGCCAGCTCTTCCGGCTCAATGACGGTTTCGATCCGTTCCAGATGGGGTGCAAAGCCCTTGCGCCGACGCGGTGCACGCTTGCCATCCGCCTGCGCACGGCCCTTGCTGACCTGGGCCTTGATCGCGGCGATGCCGGTCTCGATCTCCTCGAAGACGAGGGCCTGCTGTTCATCGTCGCCGTTCGCCGAGCCGAGCTTTTCCGATCGTCGGCCGAACCGGGCGCGGTCGAAGGCCTTCAGGATTTGCGTCAGCCGCTCGATGCGCGCATCGGCATCGGCGTTGCGGGCCTTGAGATCGGCGACTTCGCTCTCCAGAGCATCGGCGCGGGCCGCTTTCTCGGCCATGGCAAGCACCATGGCCTTCAGCGTCTCTACGTCATTCGGGAGGCTGAGATCGGGCGGCGTCATTGACCCGACCAGAGCACATTTTGTCCCGGTTCTCTTGCCCTTTCAGGCCGCTGATTCACTTCGCCGCAGTGCTTTTACCCAACAATCTCCGGCGGCTTGACCGCCGCGGTCCGGACCCGCTTCCAGTCCATCCCATCCACCAGTGCCATCAACTGCGCAGCATTCAGCTGCACCCGATGATGCCCGATCCGCGGCCAGCAGAACCTCGCCTTCTCAAGCCGTTTTAAATAGAGGCACACGCCGGAGCCATCCCACCATACGATCTTTATTCGGTCGGCTCTTTTGGCGCGGAACACATAAAGCGCACCGTCGAACGGTTATGTTGCACGCAACATAACCGTTCTTGGACGAAGCCGCTCCGCGGCAGAACACTCGGCAAGAGTGGCCCATCGTCAGATGAAGGAATGCGGCTGAAGCAAATGTAACTGCTTTAGCGTGCCATGGTGAGACGTAATTTGCAGCGTTCATAGGCTTGGCTTCGAGCAAGATGGCGTTGCTGCCCTCGGGCAGTTTTCGTTGTTTTGCCAAGGAGCCTTCAATGACCCCGCTTCGGTTACGCATGATAAACGACATGCAGATCCGCAACTTGTCACCGCATCCGCAGGATTCCTATCTGCTGCAGGTTTCGCAGTTCGCCCGCCATTTTGCGAAGTCGCCGGCTTTGCTTGGGCCGGAAGATGTCCGCGCCTACCAAGTCTATCTGACGAACGAGAAGAAGTTGGCGCCGAAGTCGATCCACGTGGCCGTCTCAGCGCTCCGTTTCTTGTACCGTGTCACGCTCGGCTTCGAATGGGATTTCGACCTCATCATTCCGTGTCCAAAGGCGCCCAAGACACTCGCCGTCATCCTCAGCCCCGAAGAGGTGCTGCACTTCCTCGGCTGCGTGGAGAGCCTCAAGCATCAAGTGATCCTGACAACATGCTACGCCGCCGGTCTGCGCATTTCCGAAGCGGTACGCCTAACGCCGGGGGCCATCGACCGACAGCGGATGGTGCTACGCGTCGATCAAGGCAAGGGAAAGAAGGACCGTTACGTCATGCTCTCGGCACGGTTGCTGGAGACACTGACCGACTATTGGCGCGCCGCCCGGCCGAGGACGTGGATGTTTCCCGGCGGTATCCCCAACGAGCCGATATCGACCAACGCGGTGCAGGACGCCTGCAGCAAGGCGCATCGGTTAACGGGCCTTGCCAAGCCCGTGACGCCGCATTCGCTGCGGCATGCCTTCGCCGTCCATCTACTCGAGGCCGGCACCGATCTTCGCACCATCCAGCTCTTGCTTGGCCATCGCAGCCTGTCCACAACCGCGCAATATCTCCGGATAGCCACGAACAAAGTCTGCGCGGCGACCAGCCCGCTGGAGCTGCTGCCGCGCCCAATCCCTAAGGCACCACCACCGCCGCCGCCTGAACATTTCTGACGGCGGCCCCATGGGACGCTCGGGTCCGGAAGTGGCGGATATCTTCCGCCGCTATGGTGCTGCCTGGCGCGAGCAGCACTGGAGGTCTCTATCAACCGAACGACGTGCAGCAATGACGGCGATCGAGCGCTGCCGAACGGCCGCGCTCGGTGGCCATGTCGAGCAGTGCGATCACTGCGGAGAGCGGCGGATCTCCTACAATAGCTGCCGCTCGCGCAACTGCCCCAAGTGCCAATCGCTCGCGCGGGCAGAATGGATCGAGGCGCGACAAGCGGAGCTTCTCGATACGCAGTATTTTCACGTTGTTTTCACCATACCCGACCAAATCGCAGCGATCGCATTCCAGAATGCCGGCACCGTGTACGATATTATGTTCCGCACAGCTGCAGAGACTTTGCGGACTATCGCTGCCGACCCCAAGCACCTCGGTGCCGAGATCGGGTTCTTTTCTGTCCTTCATACTTGGGGCCAGAACCTCCTCCACCATCCCCACCTCCATTGCGTCGTTCCTGGAGGAGGACTGTCCCCGGATGGCAGCCGCTGGATCGCGTGCCGGCCCGGCTTCTTTCTTCCCGTGGCCGTGCTTTCCCGTCTGTTCCGGCGCCTATTTCTCAGCGCCTTGCAAAAGTCGTTCGATACCGGCGAGCTACAATTCTTCTCGTCGCTGGAACCGTTGCGTGATCCGGCTGCGTTTCAGCGTTATCTGAACGATGTCCGCAGAATCAATTGGGTTATCTACGCCAAGCCGCCATTTGGCAGCGCCGAACAGGTTGTGCACTATGTCGGCCGCTATACGCATCGGGTAGCGATCAGCAACAGCCGTGTCATCGATATCGAAGACGGCAAAGTACGCTTTCGATGGAAGGATTACCGCCACGGAAGCCAGCAGAACGTAATGACGCTGGACGCCGGGGAGTTCATTCGGCGTTTCCTCATCCATGTCCTGCCCGAAGGCTTCAAACGTATTCGCTACTATGGTTTTCTGGGTAACCGCTACCGCAAGCAAAAGCTCGCTCGCTGCCGTGAACTGCTCGGAATGATATCCGCCGATGCTCATTCGGAGCTGGAAGAGCCATCCGATTGCCCCGAGAAGGCTGAGCACTGCAATGCCGCTTCCTTGCGCCAATGTCCATCCTGTCATCAAGGCCACATGGTGTGCGTCGAGGTATTGCAGCCAGGGTCGTTCAGTGCCGCTCGTTCACCGGACACTTCTTGATGCGAGACCTCGATCAACCAAGAACCGCCACCTTCCATTTCGCAATTCTTCCGGCCGCCGTGGCAGCCGATAGATGCCCTGTTGTCGTTCTTCCGACGTCAAACCTCCGGCGCTTCGCATTTTTCGGCTACTTCGCTTCCCAGATGTCGCTTCCACCCAGTACTTTCGTGATAATGTCCGCTTTGGACTTGTCTCCAGTCCAGATCACGACGTCCACAAATAACGGCGCAGTGATTCAACACCCATAGCTGCAGCGGCGTGCCCGCGGCTTCGTCCAACACGTTTTTAGATTACCGGCGCCCCTCGCGAGTGCTCGTGTTGGGTACCGAACCACGCGCCGCCAATCTAAAAACGCTTTCTATTATGTGTCGGACGAGATTATGTGGCGGAGGCGCCCTAACGCCAGCCAGGGCCGGCCACGGCTGGATTCCACCGCCACATAATATTTTGTGCCCCTTGTGCGGACGCAGGATCCCCCTGCGCCGTAACGCCGGAGGGGCACAATGCTCGAGTTCTATTTTTCGTACCGTGGGGTACTTACTCATAGGTCAGAAATATAGGCGACATTGTTGCGGCGTTGGTGTATGCTATCGGCATGAAACGCGACGGCCGACAACTTGACCATC
>NZ_JBEGDB010000409.1:0-5173 GCF_043638955.1 Bradyrhizobium sp. 31Argb
CGCCGCCTGCGGATGGGGCGTATGCGCATCGCGCTTACGCGCCGCCACAGGGCGAGATCGAGACGGCGCTGGCGCAGATCTGGGCCGAGCTTCTCGGTGTGGAGCGGGTCGGGCGGCACGACCACTTCTTCGAACTGGGCGGCCACTCGCTCTTGGCGGTGCAGCTGCTCAGTCGCGCAGTCGATCTCGGGCTCAAGTTCAGCGCCGCCGACCTCTTCCAAGCCCCCGTTCTAAAGGAACTTGCATCAAAGATTCATTTGGAACCACAGCCCAGCAGCTCGGGAGTGATTTGTGTTCGAGAAACCGGATCGCAGCCGCCGCTGTTCTTTGTTCCCACAGGTTTAGGCGATTGCTCCTATGTCCTTAGTTTGGTGCAGGAGATGGACGCAGGATGTCCTGTCTACACTTTGCCATGGCCGCCATTTAGTGAAGTTCAATTTCCAACTCTTAAAGAGATAGCCTCGCAACTAAATTTGGCAATTAGAGAGATCCAGCCACGAGGTCCATATCGGATCGCTGGATACTCATCAGGAGGAATCTTGGCTTACGCAATTGCGCAGCGGTTACTGGATCACGACGAAGCTCTTTCATTCATCGCTCTAATTGACGTTGTACTATCTTCAAATCCATCAAGCGTATCGCCCACCCAAAGGATACAAGAAGTGCTCCTGGAATCTCTCGAACTAGACGACGAAAGGTTCGAAATACTTGAACGCTTCGCTGGACGAAGTTCAATTTCTCAATTCCTGGAAAAGGCACAGAAAATTGGGGCGATCCCTCAGGATCGCAATCTCCACAGTGACATTCTGACGTATGAAAGGGCCATGCAGTTCCAATGGGCGCTGGACTCGTATCAAGCTCCATCCCTCCCGGTCGAGGTATACCAGTTCTATGCCAATGAACCTCTTCGCCATCGGGCACGATCTCGCAAGAATTCAATAGGTCCAGAAGCGCGTTCGCCTTTGCGGGGTTGGGACCGAATTTTGAGTACGGAGGCCATTCATGCTGTGCCAATTCCAGGTGACCACATAACGATGATGAATGTCCCGGCGAACCGCCTAATTCTGGCTCGATGCCTATCAACGGCCCTTGGCCAGTCAGCGACCGGCGCCAAACGGATTCCAATAAAGGGTTCATAGGGCACAGGCGGAAACGTATGCCGATGAAACGCTCTGAAACTACAAAGCGATTGGAGTATATGAATCTCATCGAAGGCGTGGCTTGTGGAAACAAGCAAGAAGAGGTCGTGACTTTGCGCATTCCGAGCACCCGTTGGCCGAAGAGAATCAGTCGCAGGGCCCCAACGAACCCAGATCACCGGGAAAGTCGCGTTCTTACGGGGGCGCAAGCGGGGAGTAGAACAAGAACGGCGCTGGTATTGCGTTTACATCCAGATACCGGCGCGCAAGTAGAAACAGCGATGCGCTGGGGATTGATCCCGCACTACGCTGACCGCCATCCCGATCTTCAGCCGCTCTACGCCCCCGCAGAAACTCTACCTCAGCAGCGCATGTTTCGCGAAGCTTATCGCAAACGACGATGCATCGTGCTTATGAAACAGTTCTATCAGAGAGATCGACAGCGCAGGCGTAAGATGATCGTGCATAAGAATGGCGAACATTTATGTCTCGCTGGAGTATGGGAAAACTGGCGCGATCCTGACACCGGCGCGTGGGAGCGTACATTCGCTATTGTAACAATAAAATCCGACGGAGTGATTGCAAGGGTGCACCAGCGAATGCCGCTAATTCTGAGCCAGCCCGATCTTAATCGCTGGATGAGCTTGGAAAGCGATCCACGGGAACTCCTAACACCGCGCTCGACCGCAGTTCCAATAGCAATCATTGATGCCAATATAGCTAAAGCGGGATGGGGTTAGGTTGAATCGATTTGGGATTGAACGAAGCCGCTGGCGCGGCATGTAGGGAGTCATTGAAATGGACCCGCGGAGCGGGACCGGTTGAACCGGCTTGTTAGTTGGAAACTGATCGCTCCTGATCCTTTTCTATCACGCAGCCAGAGATTCTGTCTGCTGCTGTTGCTGTGGGCATGTGGTCAACGCGTCAGCGTTGTCCACCATGTCCACAGCCTTGTCGGCGTGCATCCGCTCGCGCCAGACTGCCATCGGCGCGCGATAGCCGAGGGCCTGATGAAGGGTAAGCGTAGCTCCGAGGCCCATTTGATTGGCGCTTGACGTCTATTTTGAGCGCGTGGTGCGCCGGCGCGGCTTCCATATGTCGGACAACGCATTGACAGCGGCCTCAAGCGCCTTCCGGTCGACGACGTTGGGATCGAACTGCTCCGGGCCCCAGAGGCGCATATGTTCGTGCTCCGGATGGGTGGGGTCGCTGATGGCGTCGAGGTATTCGGCATAGCCTGGCGCACCGCCTACGTCTTCCGGAGGACAACGACCGGCGGCATCGAGCAAGAATGGAAGACCGTCCGTCGACGTGTTGTCGAACCACTTTTCGAGCTTGATCACATGATCCCAGCTATCGCCAAAGTCATAGAGATAATGGATCGTCTTGGCGCCGGTCTCTTGAACGATATTGGAGAGCCGGGTCTTGCGGGCATCGATAGGCTGGGGGCCAAAATCACCATCGGGATCAGGGATGCCCCAACGTCCTTCGCCAGCCAGGAACTCGAAGAGATGGCTATTCGTCCAGCCAAACGCCGCCTGAAGCGTCAGATGCAGCCGATCAAGGCGCAGCGTGAGCGGCACGACAAGGCATCGCATCACCTCCGGTTTCACGTCCTTGAGGGTCACCTTGATCCGGACAGCGGTCGTCTTGAGGCTCATGCCGCCAGCCTCGGATCGTGTGCATGCATCGTGTAGGTCGACGCCCATGGAAGCAGTTCGTCCAGTCGCGCCGCAGACCAGCCATTAACGAGCTTCGCGAGGACGTCGGAGAGCCAGTGCTCGGCGCTGACGCTATTGAGCTTACAGGTCTCGATTAACGAAGCTAGTACTGCCCAACTCTCGGCGCCCTCGTCGCAACCGGCAAAAAGGGAGTTCTTGGCGTTGAGCTTGATCGGCCGCATCGCACGCTCGACCGCATTCGTGTGTGTGCCTTGCAAGGCGCACTGTTCTCCCTGGTGGAAACCCAGGCCGGCTAACTCTCGCTCCAGCCGGAAGTATTCGGGGCGGGTCAGGAGGCGACGAATGACCTGAAGCACTCCGAAAATGAGCCCTTTCGAGGGTCGACGGTCCGCGCGGGCCGCAACGTGAGTGAGTGCGCCGGGAGACCGGCAAGGAGTATGTGGTGAAAGTCCACTGCGATGAAGGGTTAGCAATCCACGTCGCCCCCGATCCGTGCGCAGGCGCTCGCGAGGGCGTCGGCGAAGCGTCGGTAGGGGAGCGTATAGGCCAGCCATTGAGCCGCGAAACCGTTATCAACCTGGGTGCCGACGTTGTTTACTCCACGGAAGGCAAAATCGACAGGTGCGTTACTGCGAGCGCCTGCCGGACCCGGCGTGGTCTGAGACCCTGGCATGTACGGACGCTCTTTGTGCGGGAACCGGGAGGTCTTTGGATCGGCCATAGGCCTGTTTGGTCTGATGGTCCGTGGCGGGAAGGTGAGGAGCCGTAACCGGTGATGCACGATCCAGAGAAGTCTGACTCCGGCATAGTAGCGACGAAGCTGACGAACAAAGCCGGGCGACCGGCTGCGGAGTTGGCGGAGCCAAGGCCGGGGACCAAGGGGAACGCGGACCAGCAAACCACGCACCGGACACAGAGCCGGGCTCGCGTGACCCAGGCGCTGGACCGCGTACGGAAAGCCGCAAGGCAAAGGAAGAAGGAGCAGTTCACCGCGCTTCTCCACCACATCAACGTCGATATGCTCCGGACGGCGTTCTACGCGCTCAAGCGCAAAGCCGCCCCAGGCGTGGATGGCATGACGTGGCAGGATTACGAGTCGGACCTCGAACTCAGGCTTGAGGATCTGCACGGACGAGTCCATCGGGGAGCCTATCGGCCGCAACCGTCTCGCCGGACGTACATCCCGAAGGCGGATGGAAAGCAGCGACCGCTGGCGATCGCCGCCTTGGAAGACAAGATCGTCCAGGGCGCAACCGTCCTGGTGCTCAACGCAATCTACGAGGGCGACTTCGTCGGATTCTCCTACGGGTTCCGGCCCAGACGAGGACCGCATGATGCGTTGGACGCACTTTCGACGGCGATTAAACTGCGCAAAGTGAACTGGATTCTGGACGCCGACATCCAAAACTTCTTCGGCGCGGTCAGTCAAGATTGGCTGGTTCGCTTCGTGAAACACAGGATCGGCGACGAGCGCATCGTCCGCCTTGTCCAGAAGTGGCTCAAGGCGGGTATACTTGAAGACGGAGTCGTAACAGTCGATGACAGGGGAACGGGTCAAGGCTCGGTGATCTCACCGCTCCTTGCCAATATCTACCTGCACTACTGCTTCGATCTCTGGGCCGAGCGCTGGAGACGGCAGGAAGCCCGGGGCGACATGATCGTCGTGCGTTACGCCGACGATCTGGTGATCGGCTTCGAGCGTGAGGGCGACGCACGTCGCTTCCTCAATGCGATGCGTGATAGGCTTGGGAAATTTACGCTGACGCTCCACCCGGATAAGACCCGCCTGATTGAGTTCGGCCGCTTTGCGGCGACTGATCGCAAGAGGCGCGGGCTTGGAAAGCCGGAAACTTTCGCGTTCTTGGGCTTCACCTTCATCTGTGGATTATCGCGCCGCGGCACCTTCCAGCTTCAGCGGAAGACCCGACGCGACCGCATGCGGGCCAAGCTGAAGGACATCAAGGCAGAGCTACGGCGTCGAATGCACCATCCGATACCAGAACAGGGAAAGTGGCTGAGGCAGGTAGCGACTGGTCACTTCGCCTACTATGCGGTCCCAACCAATAGTCGGTCGCTCTCGGCGTTCCGGCACTGTGTAACCGACCTCTGGCGACGAACGCTCCGGCGGCGCAGCCAGAAAGACGGGTTCACATGGGAGCGTATGGCGAAGCTGATCAACGACTGGCTTCCCCCGCCGCGCATCCTTCATCCCTGGCCCGACAAACGCTTTGACGTCAAGCACCCAAGGTAGGAGCCGGATGCCTTAGTTGGGCGAGTCCGGATCTGTGCGGGTTGCGCCTTGCAAGCGCGTTGAAGTCTGCCGTCTGCGATGACGGCCGCGGCAAAGCCTAG
>NZ_JBEGDB010000040.1:0-45385 GCF_043638955.1 Bradyrhizobium sp. 31Argb
CGGTCTTGTAAAGACGATTCACCATCCGCGAATCGTACCTCAACTTCCCGAAATCCGCGAAATTCTTGCCCAGCCTGTTCGCTCCATCCGGGCTACGGAGCTATTTCGATTGTCATACGCGGGCTTGACCCGCGTATCCATCGATCTTCGCAAAGGCGCTTTGTTCAAAGATGGATTGCCGGGTCAAGCCCGGCAATGACGAAGACGGCCTCACGCCCCGTTGAGGAATTGCAGCGGGTCGACCGGGGATGATCCCTTGCGGATCTCGAAGTGAAGCTGCGGCGAAGTCACCTCTCCCGACTGGCCCGACTTGGCAATCACCTGACCGCGCTTGATCGTATCGCCGCGCTTCACGAGCAGCTCACTCGCATGGGCATATGCGGTGACGTAGCCGTTGGAGTGCCGCACCAGGACCAGATTGCCATACCCCTTCAGTTCGTTGCCGGAATAGGCGACCACACCATCCTCGGCCGCCTTCACCGGCGTGCCCTCGGGCACTGCAAGGTTGATGCCGTCATTGGACTTGCCGTTGGTCTTGGCGCCATAGCCGGTGATCACCTTGCCGCGGGCCGGCCAGCGGAAGGTCGGCAACGAGCTGGTGGTCTCGCTCGGCTTGACCGCCACCGGTTCGGCGACCGGAGCAGGCTGTTCGACATTCGCCGCGGGCTGGACCAGCCGGGCGCTTTGCGGCTGCGCGGTCGCAACCACCTTCGGTGCCGGAGCAGCCGGCACGGGAGCCGGTGCCAATGCGGGTGCCGGCGCTGCGGGCGCAGCCGCGGCCGTCTTGGCGCCCGGGACGGTCAATTTCATGCCAAGGCTGAGCCTGGCCGACTGATCGAGATGGTTGGCCTTCGCAAGCTCGGCCGGCGAGACGTGATGCTGGCGCGCGATGCTGTGCAGCGTGTCGCCCTTGTTGACGTAATGGACGCCTCCGGCCGTGGCTGCGACGGCGACCGGCTTGCTCACCGGCGGCGCGACAGCAGGTGCTGGCGCTGCCGCCACCGCAGCCGGGCGCGGGATGACAAGCTGCTGGCCGGGCGACAGCGCGCGCGGCCCCTTGTAGCCGTTGGCGCGCAGGATTTCGGCGGT
The DNA here is from genome assembly GCF_043638955.1 of Bradyrhizobium sp. 31Argb. Classification (NCBI taxonomy): domain Bacteria; kingdom Pseudomonadati; phylum Pseudomonadota; class Alphaproteobacteria; order Hyphomicrobiales; family Nitrobacteraceae; genus Bradyrhizobium; species Bradyrhizobium sp. 31Argb. Next base: position 1,090 of record NZ_JBEGDB010000040.1, read on the forward strand.
CGAGACGTTGTAGCGCTTCGACAACACTTCCAGCGTATCGCTGGTGCCGACGATGATCGTGGTGCCGCCGTGGCCTGCGGGCGCGCGCGCCACCGACTGCGGCACGGTCCCCGTGGCCTCAAGGCGCGGCGGTTGTTGTGGCGGCGCATAGGATGCCACGCCCCGCCCGCCTCCTGACACGCCGGAGTTGGAGACCGGATAGGATTGCGGCGCAGCAACCGGCGGCGGCAGCGGCTGGGATTGATAGGACTGCGACTGCGAATACGGCGATTGCGGCCGCGCATATTGCGGCAGCTCACGCCGCTCGACCGGCTGCTGCGGCACCGAGCCGGTCGCCTGAGGCTCGAAGGCGAAGGGATTGTTGGAATAGGAGTTTTGCGAGAAGCGCGTCGACATGTCGCCGCTGCACCCGGCAAAACCGACCGACATCAGCGCCAGCACCGCCACCTGCGGGACGCGGCGCGAGCGAAGCAACTCGACGACAGCGGACATGGTTACACACTCGTACGCAACAAAATACTGTTTTGAGTAAACACGTACCGAGTAAACAAGCGCTTAACCTTCGGAATAAGGTATTGGCGCGAGGCAGCAATCCCCAGACTCTACAGTTCCCGCGCCACCCCCGGCAGGGCCGGCACGAAGCGCACGTCGACCAATTCCTTGCGCTCGAAGCCGGTCTCGGTCCTGATCACCCGGACCAGCGTCTGGGTACCATGGTGTGGGCCGACCGGCGCGATCAGGATGCCGCCGACCTCGAGCCGCTGCAAAAGCTTCTCCGGAATCTGCTCCATCGCGGCGGTGACGATGATGCGGTCGAAATCGCCGGCGCCGGCGGGCACGTCGAAGCCATCGCCGAGCATGACCTCGATATTGTAATAGTCGAGCTTCTCCAGCCGCTGGCGGGCGGTATCGGCCAATGTCCGGTACCGCTCGATCGTCAGCACATGCTTGCACAGCCGCGAGAGGACCGCGGCATGGTAGCCGGAGCCGGTGCCGATCTCGAGCACCCGGTGCTCCCGGTTGAGCTGGAGCTGTTCGGTCATGTAGGCGACGACGAAGGGCTGGCTGATGGTCTGCCCGCAGGCGATGCCGAGCGCGCTGTCGCGGTAGGCATGGTCGCGGTCATTGGCCGCGACAAAGCGCTCGCGCGGCACCTCCTCCATCGCACGAAGCACCGACTGGTCGCTGATGCCGCGCCGCCTCAGCGCGAGCTGAAACATCATTTTCTCGGGCGGCTCAGATGTGCTGGCCATAGCGGGTCTCGTAAGCTTGCTGCGCGGCACGGTTGCCGAGCACGATCCTAGCCGATTAATGCCACACCAACTCGAAATCCCGCGTTGAGGAAAATTTCCCTCACGATCGCGTTCCCTCCCCGGAACCATAGCCATGACGCGGCGTTGGCGAGCAAGTATTTTATTCCCCATATGATCGGCGACGACGCACGATCGAGGCTCTGTGAGGCGAGCATGAGCGCGAACGTTTACGTTGCGCCTGCGGGAGATATTTGCGAACGTGGCGCGGGGACAGGCAAGGATTCCGACATGACTACCGCACGGCCTGAGGGCTGTTCTGTGTTTCTCGTCGAAGACGAGGTCATGATCCGGATGATGGTCGCCGACATGCTGGAAGAGCTGGGTCACAGCGTGGCGGCCGAGGCCGGGGAAATCTCAGAAGCGGTCAAGCTCGCGCAGTCGACCGAGTTCGACCTCGCGATCCTTGATGTCAATGTCAACGGCAAGGTGATCACACCCGTCGCCGAACTGATCAACGCGCGCAACCGTCCCTTCATTTTCGCGACCGGCTATGGCTCTTCGGGCCTGCCGGAGGAATATCGCGATCGCCCCGCGCTGCAGAAGCCATTCCAGCTTGAAACGCTCGCCCAACTGATCGACAGCACGCTCAAGAGCGCACCGGTCTAGCATTCACAAGGCAAATCCGTAGCCCGGATGGAGCTATTTCAGCGTCGACGTCAGCGCTTCCGAGAATGCCTCATCGGTGCGGTCGAGCCGCAGCGGCGTGACCGACACGTAGCGCGCCGCAAGCGCCGCGAGATCGGTGCCTTCCGCCGGCGTGTCCATCATCGCCGTGCGCTCAAAACCGATCCAGAAATAGGGATTGCCGCGGCCATCGCGGCGCTCATCGATCTTCAGGAAACCGAGATTGCGCTTGCCCTGCCGGGTGACGCGGATGCCCTTGACGTCCTCCGGCACGCAGGCCGGGAAATTGACATTGATCACCGTGTTCTTGGGAATGCCGGCATCCATCACCTTGCGCACGATGTCGGGACCGAATTGCAGCGCGGTGTCCCAGAGCGGCTTTTCACGGGTCTCGAGGCTGAATTCCTGCGACAGCGCAAATGACGGCAGGCCCAGTATGGTGCCCTCGAGTGCGCCGGCGATGGTGCCGGAATAGACCACGTCCTCGGCGACGTTGCGGCCCTTGTTGACGCCCGACAGCACGAGATCCGGCAGTTTGGGACCGAGGATATGGCGTGCGCCCATGATCACGCAGTCCGTCGGCGTCCCCCGGACGGCAAAGTGGCGCGGACCGATCTCGCGCAGCCGCAAGGGATCGTTCAGCGACAGCGAATGCGACACGCCGGACTGGTCGAGCTCCGGAGCCACGATCCAGACGTCGTCGGACAAACTGCGCGCGATCTGCTCGACGACCTTCAACCCCGGCGCGTGGATGCCGTCATCATTGGTGCAGAGAATTCGCATCCGTTCAAAATGCCCTGTTCGATCGCCTGTCTTGCCAAAGGTCTTAACCGGCAAACGCCGCAGAGGCAAACCCCGGCGATTTGCGGGTTGTTACCGCTTCATCCGGACACGCCAGGGACGCAGGAATTTGGCGCTGCCGGCGATCCGAAGCTGAAATCCTGTGGTTTTCTGCGGTGGCGGCTCACCGGCTCCAGTGGTCGCTACCTCCACTTTCCCGGCGACCGGCGGCGGCTCGGCCGCCGAATCGACCTCAGCGGTTACAGGCGGTTTCGTGTGGCGCTGCCGCGCGACCCAAAGCCCTTTGCCAAAATCGACCGGATCGAACCATGTCTGCGCGCCCAGATCGCCCGCGAGCCCCTCGTCCCAGAGCCGTGCGATCTCGATATCGAACTTTCCGCCGTGCCGTTGATCGATCAGTTGCATCCCGAAACCGGTGACGGCCCACTGCCGTCCGATCCAGTAGATGTCGCGATGCAGCGCCATCTTGCAGGTTCACTTCACTTGTCGTGCTCGATCACTTTCAAGCCGCCCATATAGGGCTGCAGCACGTCGGGAACGGCAATCGAGCCGTCCTGCTGCTGATAGTTTTCCATCACGGCGATCAGCGCTCGGCCGACCGCGGTGCCGGAGCCGTTCAGCGTGTGCACGAAGCGTGGCTTGCCGTCACTGGGGCGGTAGCGCGCATCCATTCGCCGGGCCTGGAAATCGCCGCAGACCGAGCAGCTCGAGATCTCACGATAGGCGCCGCCATCGCCCTGACTTGAGAATTGTCCTGGCATCCACACTTCGATGTCGTAGGTCTTCTGCGCGGAGAAGCCCATGTCGCCGGCGCACAGCGTCATCACGCGATAATGCAGGTCGAGCTGGCGCAGCACTTCCTCGGCGCAAGCCAGCATGCGCTCATGCTCGTCGCGACTGGTCTCAGGCGTCGTGATCGAGACCAGCTCGACCTTCGTGAACTGGTGCTGGCGGATCATGCCGCGCGTGTCGCGGCCGGCGGCGCCCGCTTCGGCGCGGAAGCAGGGCGTGAGCGCGGTCAACCGCATCGGCAGCTCTTTTTCGTCGACGATGGATTCGCGGACGAGATTGGTCAGCGAGACCTCGGCGGTCGGGATCAGTCCGAGACGCTCGCTCTTCAGCCGCTCTTCACCGGCAGTCAGCAATTCGCCCTTGATCGCCCAGAACTGGTCGTCCTCGAATTTCGGCAATTGCCCGGTGCCGAACATCACCTCGTTGCGCACCAGGAGCGGCGGATTGATTTCGGTGTAGCCGTGCTCATTGGTGTGCAGGTCGAGCATGAATTGCCCGATCGCCCGCTCCAGCCGCGCCAATCCCTTCTTCAGCACGACGAAGCGCGCGCCCGACAATTTCGCGGCCGCTTCGAAATCCATGTAGCCGAGAGCGCCGCCGAGATCGTCATGCGGCTTCGGCGCAAAACCGTACTGTCGCGGCGCGCCGAAGAGGTGGTGCTGCACGTTGCCGTGCTCGTCGACGCCATCAGGCACATCGTCCGCGGGCAAGTTCGGAAGCGCGGCGAGTTGCGTGTTCAATTCCTCATCGGCCACCTTCGCGGCGGCCTCGAGCTCCGGCAGCGAGGTCTTGAGCTCCGCGACTTCAGCCATCAGCTTCGCCGCGCGCGCCTCGTCCTTGGCTTTCTTGGCTTCGCCGATCTCCTTGGACGCCGCATTGCGCCGTGCCTGCGCCTGCTCGGACGTCAGAATTGCCGCGCGGCGTTTCTCGTCGATCGCAAGCAACGACGGCGACAGGGGCGCAAACCCGCGCCGTTTCATTCCGACGTCGAAAGCCTCGGGATTGTCGCGGATCGCTTTGATGTCGTGCATGACCACATTCCTACGTCATGGCCGGGCTTGTCCCGGCCATCCACGCCTCGATTGCAAGGTCTGTAAAAGACGTGGATGCCCTGGACAAGCCCGGGCATGACGAATAACGCCCTACTCGGCCGGATTGGTGGCGCTGGGTGTGCCGCCGGCCGAGGTTCGGGCGGCGGCTGCCTTCTTCTCCACCACGCGCACGGCGATGATGGCGCCCTCGTAGAGCGCCAGCAAGGGGATCGCGAGCGAGGCCTGGCTCAGCACGTCCGGCGGGGTCAGGACCGCGGCAATGATGAAAGCGATGACGATGAAATAGCGCCGCTTCTCGCGCAGCATCTGCGAGGTCACGATGCCGATGCGGCCAAGCAGCGTCAGGATCACCGGGAGCTGGAAGGCGATGCCGAAGGCGAAGATCAGCGACATCATCAGCGACAGATATTCGCCGACCTTCGGCAGAAGCTGGATCTGCGCGGTCTCCGCGCCGCCCATCTGCTGCATGCCCAGCGAGAACCGCACCAGCATCGGCAGCACCACGAAATAGACCAGCATCGCGCCGGCCACGAAGAACACGGGAGTGGCGATCAGATATGGCAGGAACGCGTTGCGCTCGTGCCGATAAAGCCCGGGCGCCACGAACTTGTAGATCTGGGTTGCGACGATCGGGAACGAGATGAAGCCGGCGCCGAACAGCGCAAGCTTGAGCTGGGTGATGAAATATTCCAGCAGCGCGGTGTAGATGAATTTCGAGTTCTCAGGCCCGGCGACCCAGACGAACGGCCACACCAGCACGTTGTAGATCTGCTTGGCGAAGAAGAAGCAGAAGATGAAGGCCACGCCGAATCCAAGCAGCGCCTTGATCAGCCGCGAGCGCAGCTCGATCAAGTGGTCCATCAACGGCGCCTTGCTGGCTTCGATGTCTTCGGCGCTCATGACGCTTTGGCGCTCTTTTGCACGTCGGGCACCTCAGGCGTGTCCTGCGGCGTTGCCGGCTGCGGCTCAGCCTCTTTGACAATCGCGAGCGGCTCGTTCGCCGCCGCGTGCGCTTCGGCTTCCACAAAGGTCTCCGGCGTAGGTGCGGCCGGCGTCGTTGGAATTACCGGCGTATCACCCGGCGATGCCGGCGGCAGAGCGGCCGGCGCATCCGCAGGCTTGGCCTCCGCGGGCTTCTCGATGTCGCCGATCTGCAGGGCGTCGTTCACGTCCTTCTGCAGTGACGTCATGACATTCCCGCTGGTAATGCCCGTGGCGGCTTCCCTGACGTCGTCAAAGCCCTTCTTGAGCTCGGCCATCTCGGCCTCGCGCATGGCTTCCTGGAACTGGCCCTGGAATTCAGCAGCCATCCGGCGTGCCTTGCCCATCCACTGGCCCACCATCCGGAGCACGCCGGGGAGTTCTTTCGGGCCGATGGCGATCAGCGCGACGACCGCGATGACGACCAGTTCACTCCACCCGATGTCGAACATGAAAGATTCCGCTCACGCGCGCAAACAACCCCGGCCCTTGTAACAGGATTTGGGGTCGCACGTGTTTTTTCTCAACGAACGTCCATAGCGTTTTCAGGCGACGTGGTCACCGGTTCGCGTGAAGAAAACGCGTCAGACAAGCCTTAGACAGCCTTGCTGCCGACGTCCGACCGTGCTGCCGACGGCGCCGCATTGTGATCAATGGACTTCACCGGCTCGGCGGGCTTTTCTGCAGTCTTGTCATCGTCCTGCATGCCCTTCTTGAAGGCCTTGATGCCCTGCGCGACATCGCCCATCAGGTCGGAAATCTTGCCGCGGCCAAACAGCAGCAGGACCACTGCGATCACGACGATCCAGTGCCAAATGCTAAGCGAACCCATCCTGCAAACCCTCCAAACGTGACCGGCGCACCGGCCTAAGCTTCGAGCGGAAAGTAGGCCCGCAGGGCGTCAAAAACAAGGACTCAAGCCGCGGCAAATCGCTGTCGCGGCTACGCAATATTGCTACCGTTAACCTGCGGCGTTCCGGCTGCGGGGGTCAGGCTGAATCCTTGCCATCACCCTCTGAAGGGCCACCGCCCTCTGAATCCGAATCCTTGCCGCCGCCCTCTTCGGGCTCGGCAACCGGCGCCAGGAACAGTTCCAGATTGTCGCCGGGCTCGAGCGGATCCTCGTCCTCGCGAAGCGTCGGATCGTCCGATGGCGTCGGAACATTGAAGCCGGACGGCAGGCGCGAATCCAAAAGACCGGTTCCCTTCAGCTCGTCGAGACCGGGCAGGTCGCCGAGCGCCTCCAGGCTGAACTGCGAGAGGAACGCTTCCGTCGTGCCGAAGGTGAGCGGCCGTCCCGGCGTCTTGCGGCGCCCGCGGGGGCGGATCCAGCCGGTTTCCAGGAGCACGTCGAGCGTGCCCTTGGAGGTGACCACGCCGCGGATCTCCTCGATCTCGGCGCGGGTCACCGGCTGGTGATAGGCGACGATCGCCAGCACCTCGATCGCCGCGCGCGAGAGTTTCTTCGTCTCCGTGGTCTCGCGCGTCATCAGCCAGGCGAGATCACCTGCGGTGCGGAAGGTCCATTTGTTGGCGACACGCACCAGATTGACCCCGCGCGGGGCGTATTCCGCCTGCAGTTGCGCCAGCGCGGCCTTGACGTCGACGCCCTCGGGCATGCGCTTGGCCAGGGTGGCCTGGTCGATCGGCTCGGCGGAGGCGAACAGCAGGGCTTCCAGAAGCCGCAATTCCTCGGGCCGCGCCTGCGGATCGGTGACGTGCTCCTCGGCATCTTCCATGCGCTTTTCCGCCAGGCTTGCCATGGCTCGGTCTCCTTCTTCCACTTACTCAGCCGTAATGTCCGGCGCGGTGGCACCGGGCACTTGCGGCAAACGCTTACGAAAATAGAGCGGCGCGAACGCTCGGCTCTGGTTCAGCTCCATCTCGCCTTCCCGCACCAATTCCAGCGCGGCGGCGAAACTCGACGCGAACACGGTCGCCCGCTGCGACGGTTCGACGACGTAGTCCATCAGGAATTCGTCGAGGCAATTCCAGTGCTCGTTATCGGCCGCACCGACGAGGCGTTCCAGCGAGGCGCGCGCTTCGGCAAGCGACCACACCGTGCGCTTGGTCAGATGCACGCTGGCCAGCACCCGCTGCTGGCGCTGCACGGCGTAAGCCGTGAGCAGGTCGTAGAGCGTCGCGGTGAATTTCGGATGCTTGATCTCGGCGATGGACTCCGGATTGCCGCGCGGAAAGATATCGCGCTGGAACTGCGGCCGGTTCATCAGCCGGTTCGCCGCTTCCCGGATCGCCTCGAGCCGCCGCAGCCGGTCGGCAAGCGCGGTCGCCATCTCCTCGGCGCTCGGCCCTTCCGCTGCGGGCGGCTCCGGCAACAACAGCCGCGATTTCAGGTAGGCGAGCCAGGCCGCCATGACCAGATAATCGGCGGCAAGCTCCAGCCGGATCTTCCGCGCCGCCTCGATGAACTGCAGGTACTGGTCCGCGAGCGCCAGGATCGAGATCTTGGACAGGTCGACCTTCTGCTGCCGCGCGAGCGTCAGCAGGAGGTCGAGCGGGCCCTCATAGCCGCCGACGTCGACCACCAGCGCCGGTTCGTCCTCGCTGATTTCAGCCGGCCGGCCGGTCTCAAACGACAGAATTTCCGCGGTCATGCCGTACCTACTTGTCCTATCAAGGCATCCAGTTCGGCCCGTGCCGCCAGCCGGTCGAACGGAAGCGGCGGTTTCCGTGCTGCCAGCGCGCGCTTGGCGCGCTCCAGCGCCTCGCCGGTCAGTTCCGGCGTTTCGCGCGCAACTTCGCGCACCTCGTCGAGCTTGCCGTTGCAGTGCAGGACCATGTCGCAGCCTGCGCTAATGATCGCCCGGGTCCGCTCGGCGATCGATCCCGAGAGCGCGTTCATGGACACGTCATCACTCATTAACAAACCCTGGAACCCGATACCGTCGCGAATCACCTGTTGGATGATTGTCGCAGAAGTCGTCGCCGGTTGGGCGGGGTCCAGCGCACTAAACACAACATGTGCAGTCATCGCCATCGGCAGGTCCGCAAGCGGCCGGAATGCCGCAAAGTCGGTCCGTTCCAGTTCGGGCCTGGCCGTATCGACGGTCGGCAGCCGGAAATGGGTGTCCGCCGTGGCCCGTCCGTGACCTGGTATATGTTTCAGCACCGGTAAAATACCACCCTGCTCTAATCCGTCCGTCACGGCGCGGGCAATGGCGGCCACCTTGGCTGGATCGGTTCCATAGGCGCGGTTGCCGATCACGGCGTCGGCGCCCTCAACCGGCACATCCGCCAGCGGCAGGCAGTCGACGGTGATCCCGAGATCCGCCAGATCGGCGGCAATCAGCCTCGCGCTGAGCCGCGCGGCGGCAAGCCCGAGCTGCGAATCGCGATCGTACAACGCTCCAAACGCCGCCCCGGCGGGATAGACGGGCCAATGCGGCGGTCCAAGCCGCTGCACCCGGCCGCCCTCCTGATCGATCAGGACCGGCGCGTCGGGTTGACCTACGACGGAGCGGCATTCACGAACAAGTGCAGACACTTGATCCGGAGTGTCAACGTTCCGCTTGAACAGGATGAAGCCCCACGGCCGTTCAGCGCGAATGAACTCGCGCTCGGCATCGGTCAGCTCAAACCCGGATACGCCCGTGATGAATGCGCGGTTTACCATGCGGCCGATTAGGCCGCATGTGTCCTGAGGGTCAAGGAAACCGCCGTTAATTTCTTTGGATGAGGCATTGCGGTCCGCCGGCAGCCTTCAGGCTGTTGCAAACCTGCGTGGCCTGATCCACGGAACTGAACGGACCGGCGAACGCTCGGTAGTACACCCCCTTCTCGCCGAGATCGACGCGCTTCACGACCAGCGACTGCGATCCGAGCACGCTTGGATACTTGCCCTGCAGCGCCTTGTAGGAGGCCTGCGCATCGGCCTCGTTCCGCTGCGAGGAGACCTGAACCACATACCCTCCGCTGCTCACGCTCGCGGTGGGATTGGTCGAAGCGACACGGGTTGGCGCCGGATCGGGCTGCGGCGCCCCGGGTGCCAGCGACATCGGCGTGTTGGCGCTCGCGTTGGCCGATTGCGGGTTGCCATGGGACGGGGTCACCGACGCAGTCCGCATGACAGGCGCTGACTTGGCTGGCGGAGGCGGCGCCGACGCCGGCACGCCGGCATCTGCCGAATCGCCCTTGACCGAAAGCGTCCGGATCCGCCGCGGCTCATTGTTCGGCAGCGTACCGCTCGTGGTCAGCGGCGAAGCTGCCGAGGGAGCGACGCTCGCCACCGGCGGCGGGTTGGCATTCTGGTTCAACGGCGGAAACACCACGCGCGGACCGGTATTGGAGGTGACGTCGACCGGCGTCTCCTCCCGCGAGATGAGCTTTTCCGTGCCGTTGCCGGACGCCATGCGGTCTGGCGCCTTGCCGGCACCGTCAGGCTGCGACATGATCTTGGTCGGGCTGTTATCGGCCTTGATGATCGGCGGCTCGCCGCTGCGGGGCGACCCCACATAGGTCCGGTAGCCAAAGGCTGCGCCGGTGCCCACCACCGCGAGCGCTAGCACGGCCCCTACCGTCATCAGTCCGCTGCTACGCTTCCGCGGCGGAGGCTCCTCGTCTTCGTAAGCGGCGCTCTGATAGGCGTAGGGATCGTCGGGATACGCCGCTTCGCGCTGAAAATCCTGCTCGCCGGCTTCGATCTGGCCATAAAGCGCATCGTCGTAACGCGATGGATCAAGCTGCTGCGCCGGCTCCTCGAGCGGCAACTCCTCGCGATATTCCGGCACCGGCGCGCGATATTCCGGCGTCGGCACCGGCGCCGCTGCGTGCTGCGCGGTGTAGCGATGCAGCGGGTGCACGGCGCTCGGCTGAATATCCGGCTCTTCGTAGTCCTCCGATGGCGCAGCATAGTCCTGCGACGGCGCAGCATATTGCTGCGGCGGCGCGACCTCATGGCGGGCGCGCTGCATCCAGGGCGGTGGGCTGGCCGGCAGGTCCAACTCCTCATCCTCAGCCTGCGGCTGATAGGTCTGCGGCCGGACATTGGCCCGCGACTGCAGGGGATGCGGCGCCGGCTGCGGCTTGGGCGGAGTGGTGGCAAACGGATCGGCTTGTCCGATCAGCCGTGCCAGTTCGGCCAGCGGGTCGTTTTCGGCCCGACCCGTGGCATTGGTGCCGCGATCGTAGTCGAGATCGGCGGGAAAAGTTCGGTTTTGATATCGATCAGCCATCGTGATCTTGCATCCCCTTCGGGACAGCGCCAAGTCGCCTGCAACTTCCTGGTGCGAACGAGTTGGTCCCTGCCAAGTACCCCCACGATCCCCATCGCGAGAGGCTTCGCCCCTGCTGCTACCGCATCTCGGTTGGGGCGTGGACGCCTAGAACAGCTAGACCCGATGCCAGAACCGAGACAACGCCCTGAACCATTGCCAGTCGCGCCCTTGTGATCTCTGCATCATTATTCATAATGAAGCGTAAATAGGGCAGATCGCCCCCTTTGTTCCACAGCGCGTGGAACTCGCTGGCCAAATCATACAGATAAAAGGCGATCCGGTGCGGCTCGTGTGCGACGGCCGCAGCCTCGATCATGCGCGGATAGAGCGCCAACTGCTTGAGCAGGCTGAGTTCTGCCGGATCGGACAGCCGCTCCAGCGCCGCCCCCGAAAGATAATCCCGCCGCGCGCCGTCCTCGTCCGGCAGATCGGGCAAAACCTCCTGCCGCGCGTTACGGAAGACCGAATGGCCGCGGGCATGCCCATACTGGACGTAGAACACGGCATTGTCCTTGGTCTGCTCGATCACCTTGGCGAGGTCGAAATCGAGCACGGCGTCGTTCTTGCGGAACAGCATCATGAAGCGCACCGCATCCGAGCCGACCTCGTCGACGACTTCGCGCAGCGTCACGAACTCGCCGGCGCGCTTCGACATCTTCACCGGCTCGCCGTCGCGCAGCAGCCGGACGAGCTGCACGATCTTCACGTCGAGCTCCGCCTTGCCGGCGCTCACGGCCTTCACCGCCGCCTGCATGCGCTTGACGTAGCCGCCATGGTCGGCGCCGAACACATCGATCAGATTGTTAAAGCCGCGCTCGAACTTGTTGCGATGGTTGGCGATATCCGACGCGAAATAGGTGTAGGTACCGTCCGACTTGATCAATGGACGATCGACATCGTCACCATAAGCGGTGGCACGGAACAGCGTCTGCTCGCGGTCCTCGTAATCCTCGACCGGCTTGCCTTTCGGCGGCGGCAGACGTCCCTCGTAGATGTCACCCTTGTCACGCAGGAAATCGATGGTCTCGGCGACCTTGTTGTTGCCGGTCTCGATCAGCGAGCGTTCGGAGAAGAACACGTCGTGCTTGATGTTGAGCGCGGCGAGATCGTCCTTGATCTCGGCCATCATCATCGCGATCGCCTTGTCGCGCACGATCGGCAGCCAGGCGGCCTCGCGCATCGAAAGCAGCTTGTCGCCGTATTCCCTGGCAAGCGCCTGCCCCACCGGCTTCAAATAGTCGCCGGGATAAAGCCCCTCCGGGATCGCGCCGATGTCCTCGCCGAGCGCCTCGCGGTAGCGCAGATAGGCCGAGCGCGCGAGGACGTCGACCTGCGCGCCGGCATCGTTGACGTAATATTCGCGGGTGACGTCGAATCCAGCGAACTCCAGCAGGCTGCAAAGCGCATCGCCGAACACCGCGCCGCGGCAATGGCCGACATGCATCGGTCCGGTCGGGTTCGCCGAGACGTACTCGACATTGACCTTCTCGTTGCCGCCCATCGCGCTGCAGCCAAAGCCCACCCCCTCGCGCAGGATCGTGCGCAGCTCGCCGATCCAGACGTGCGGCTTCAAGGTGAGATTGATGAAGCCGGGACCTGCGACGTCGACGGACGCCACCAGTTCGTCTTCCCGCAGCTTCGCCGCGATCTTCTCGGCGAGATCGCGCGGCTTGGCCTTGGCCTCCTTTGCCAGCACCATCGCCGCGTTGGTCGCCATGTCGCCATGGCTGGCCTCCCGCGGCGGCTCGACCACAATGCGCGAAAAATCGATGCCTTCAGGCCATTGGTCCTCAGCCGCGAGCGCGGCACAGATCGCCCGCACGCGCGCGAGCACATCGGCAAAAAGGTGCGAAGAAGCAGGTTTGTCGGCCATGGGCGCCGCCTAACGCAAATCCGGGGTCGAGTCAAAAAGCCTGTTATGCTCGATCAGGGCGTAGCGGTCGGTCATTCCGGCAATGAAATTACCGATCCGCCTGGCGCGTTCCGCCTCGGTCTCCGCCTCCCTACCCCCCACCCACTCGGGCGGCAGGTCGCCCGGGGATTGCCGGTAGCGCGCGAATAGGTCGAACACGATCTGTTCGGCGTCGTCCATCACCCGCATGACCCGCTGGTGGCGGTACATCCGCTGCCAGAGGAAGCTCTTGATCTCCGCCTCCTCCTCGGCCACGGCCGGCGGAAACGCAATCAGCGGCCCATTGTGACGGCGCACGTCGTGAGCGGATTGCGGCTGTGCGGCTTCGAGCCGCCGGCCCGCTTCGGCGAATACCGCGCTGATGAAATGCGAGATCAACTCGCGCACCAGTTCCGCGCCACGCCGGACTTCGTCCAGAGCCGGATAGTGCCGGTCGATTTCCGTGATGATCTCCGCGGTCAACGGCATCACCTTGAGTTCGTCGACCTTGAACAGCCCCGCGCGCAGGCCGTCATCAATGTCGTGGGCATCGTAGGCGATGTCGTCGGCGAAGGCCGCGACCTGGGCTTCGAGCGAGGCAAAACTCCATAGCTCCAGATCGTAGGTCCTGTTGTACTCGAAAATACCGATAGGGATGCCGCCTGTCTCGCGGTAGCGTCCGGCCGGCGCACCGTCGCGCTCGGTCAGCGGGCCGTTGTGCTTGACGATGCCCTCAAGCGATTCCCAGGTGAGATTGAGCCCGTCGAATTCCGGATAGCGGTGCTCCAGCGCGGTAACCATGCGCAGCGTCTGCGCATTGTGATCGAAGCCGCCATGGGGTTTCAGGCACCTGTCCAACGCCCGCTCGCCGGCATGGCCGAACGGCGGGTGTCCGAGGTCATGCGCCAGCGCCAAGGTCTCCGTCAGGTCCTCGTCCAGCCCGAGTTGGCGGGCCAGCGCACGGGCGATCTGTGCAACTTCCAGCGAATGGGTCAGCCGCGTGCGGTAGTGGTCGCCCTCGTGGAACACGAAGACCTGGGTCTTGTACTTCAGCCGCCGGAACGCAGTGGAATGGATCACCCGGTCGCAATCCCGGCGGAAGGCGCTGCGGGTCTTGCTCGGGGCCTCCGCGAACAGCCGCCCGCGGCTGCGATCGGGGTCGCAGGCATAGGGCGCGCGGGGAGCAGCCATTCCGACCGACACGGTATTTTAGTCCTTATCCATTTGATTCCGCTTCCTTCCGCACTTAACTATGGTGAGGGCGGGATACCAAATGAATTGGGTATGACGCTGCCAGCATGATCCGGAAAAGTGGATACCGGTTTTCCCTCGCGACAAACGCGGAGCGTCTGCGCGGAGATCGTGCTCAAATGATAAGGCTTCGGAGCTTGCCATGACTGATTCTGTCACCATCACCGAGCGGGCCGCCCGCCGGATCGGTCAAATCCTCAAGAGCGAGGGTGACGGTGCGATGCTGCGCATTTCGGTCGAGGGCGGCGGCTGCTCCGGCTTCCAGTACAAGTTCGACGTCGATCGCGCCAAGGCGGAAGACGATCTTGTGATTTCCCGTGAGGAGGCGGTGGTGCTGGTCGATCCGGCCTCCGCGCCGTTCCTGGCGGGGTCCGAGGTCGATTTTGTCGACGATTTGATCGGCGCCTCGTTCCGCGTGGTGAATCCGAACGCGACCGCCTCCTGCGGCTGCGGCACCAGTTTCTCGATCTGATTTTTCTCTCAGCGGCTGGCGAACAGCGCCCGCGCATTGCCGTGCGCGATCTTTGCGGCGATGTCGGGCGGTAGCTGATCGAGCCAGGCGCGGTAGCTGGCCATGATGTCGCCGTAGCTTGCCCAGCGTTCCGGCACCCAGGTGTCGGAGCCCAGCAGGAAGCGGTCGGGGTAGCGCTCGAACAGCGTCCGCCATTCCGTCGTCAGCTTCCCTGCCCCGTCGACGATGCCGCCGCGGTAGGACAGCTCACCCCACAGGTTCGGATATTTGCCGAGCATCGCGGCGACGCGATCGGTCGGCAGGCCAAAGCCGGTATGCGCCCAGATGATCCTGGCGCGCGGATTGTGCCGCATCAGGATCTCGACAGCCTCCTGATCAGCGTGCGCGTGCAAATAGAGATCGTGGTCGACTGCGAAATCGACGGTCTTCTTCACCCACTCGGTGTCAGCCGCTTTGCCCGACAAATGGAATTCGCCGATACCGCGATAATAGCCGCGCTTGAACTCCTGCTGCACGAGGTCGAAGATCGCGGGATCGCCAAACCAGGTCTGGATGTCGGCACGCACGCGGTAGGGCCGCAGGAACGGCACCACCTCGAGGCCATCAGCCTTGGCATCGACCAGCGCATGCGTCCCGGTATTGGGACGGCTGGTCGCGATGATGCCGGTGATGCGGTGCTTCCTGAACAGCGCCAGCACTTCATCGAGCTTGTAGGTGGGCGTCGGCTCCCAATTGTAGTGCAGATGCGCGTCGAAGATCTCGATCGGCTCGGCCGCGCGGGTGGGTGCGCCGATCGTTGCGAACCACAGTGCGGCGGCAAATCCCGCCGCCCACATTGCACGGGGAAGCAGCATCACTCCGCCGCCACCACGTGCGGCCGATCCTCGCCACCTTCCTCCTGCGGCTCGAGCCTGCGGCGCAGCCGACGGTCGATGCGGTCGAGATAGATGTAGATCACCGGCGTGATGAACAGCGTCAGCAGTTGCGAGACACAGAGTCCGCCGACCACGGCCACACCGAGCGGCTGGCGCAGCTCGGCACCCGCGCCGGCGCCGAGTGCGATCGGCAGCGTGCCGAAGATCGCGGCAAAAGTCGTCATCATGATCGGACGGAAGCGCAAGAGTGCGGCTTCGCGGATTGCGTGTTCGGCGCTCAAGCCCACGCGACGACGCTCGAGCGCGAAGTCGACCATCATGATTGCGTTCTTCTTGACGATCCCGACCAGCATCACGATGCCGATCATGGCGATGACCGACAGCTCCATGTTGAACAGCATCAAAGTCAGGATCGCGCCGATACCGGCCGACGGCAGGCCGGAGATGATCGTGATCGGGTGGATGAAGCTCTCGTAGAGAATGCCGAGGATCACGAACGCCGCGAACACCGCGGCGAGGATCAGCACGCCCTGCCCCCGCAGCGAATCCTGGAACACCTGCGCGGTGCCGGAGAAGCCGGTCGCGATCGTCGCCGGCAGGTTCGAGCTCTGCTCCAGCGCCGTGATCTGGTCGACCGCATAACCCAGCGAAGTGCCGGGCGCGAGGTTGAACGAGATCGTCACCGCCGGCTGCTGGCCCTGGTGGTTGATCTGCAGTGGCCCGACCGACGGCACCAGCCTTGCGACAGCATCCAGCGGAATGGTCTGGCCGTTCCCCGTCTTCATGTAGAGCTTGGACAGATTGGACGGATCGACCCGGAACTCCGGCTGCACCTCCAGGATGATCTGGTAGTCGTTGGAGGGCATGTAGATGGTGCCGACCTGGCGCGCGCCATAGGCGTTGTAGAGCTGGTTACGCACCTGATCGACGGTGACGCCGTAGACCGCAGCCTTCTCGCGGTCGATGTCGACCGTCATCTGCGGGTTCTTGATGTAGAGATCGGTGGTGACGTCGAGCAGGCCCGGAATCTTCTCGATCTTGTCGCGCAGGTCAGGCGCGATCCGGTACAGCGACTCGGTATCACCGCTCTGCAGCACATATTGATACTGGCTCTTGGAGACGCGGCCGCCGATGTTGAGGTTCTGGACGCTCTGGAAGAATGCCTGCATGCCCGGGATGGCGCGGGCCTTCTGGCGCAGCCGTCCGATCACAACGCTAGCGTTGTCGCGCTCCTTCTGCGGCTTCAGTGCGATGAACAGGCGGCCGTAATTCGCGGTCGGGTTGGGGCCGCCGGAACCGACGGTCGAGTTGACGTAGTCGATCGCAGGGTCGGTCCGAAGCACGTCGACCAGCGCCTGCTGGCGCACCTTCATCGCTTCGAATGACGTGTCGGTCGCAGCCTCGGTCACGCCGATCAGGAAGCCGGTGTCCTCCTGCGGGAAGAAGCCCTTCGGCACGATCATGTAGAGATAGAAGGTGCCGGCGAGCGTCGCCAAGGTGACCGCGAGCATCAGCGCCTTTTTCGCCAGCACCCAGTCGAGCGCCCATTCATAGGCCCGCAGCAAGGCGTCGAACATCGCCTCGAACGCCCGCAGCACGACATTCGGGCGCTTGGTCTCGTCATGGGCGCGCAGCACGCGCGCGCACAGCATCGGCGTCAAGGTCAGCGAGACGAACCCGGACACGATGATCGCGATCGAGATCGTCACCGCGAATTCACGGAATACGCGGCCGACGATGCCGCCCATCAGGAGCACCGGGATGAACACGGCGATCAGCGAGAAGGTGATCGAGATGATGGTAAAGCCGATCTCGCGCGCGCCCTTCAGTGCCGCCTCGAACGGTCGCATGCCGCGCTCGATGTGGCGGACGATGTTCTCCAGCATGACGATGGCGTCGTCGACCACAAAGCCGACCGACAGCGTCAGCGCCAGCAGCGTCATGTTGTTGACGGAGTAATCCAACGCGTACATCGCGGCGAAGGTGCCGAGCAGCGAGATCGGGACCGCGAGCGCCGGAATGAAGGTGGCCCACAGCGACCGCAGGAACAGGAAGATCACCAGGATGACCAGCGCGATCGCGATCAGCAGGGTTTCCTCGACGTCGTTGACCGCCTGCCGGATCGAGACCGAGCGATCCATCATCACCTGCATGGTCACCGAGGGCGGGATCGAGGCACGCAGTGCCGGCAGCTTCGCCAGCACGGAATCGACCACCGCAACCGTATTGGCGTCGGGCTGCTTCTGGATCGCGAGCACGATCGCGCGCTCGTCGTTCAGCCAGGTCGCGACCTTGTCGTTCTCGACGCTGTCATAGACCTTTGCGATTTCATCGAGTCTGACCGGCGAGCCGTTACGCCAGGCGACATAGATCTGCCGGTAGTCGGCTGCCTTGTCCATCTGGCCGGAGGCCTGCAGCGCGACGTCCTGCTTCGGCCCGTTCAGCGTTCCGACCGGGGTCGAGGAATTCGCGCGCGACACCGCGGTCCTGATGTCCTCGAGCGACACCCCGCGCGCCGCCGCGGCCACGGGGTCGGCCTGGACCCGGATCGCGAATTTCTGAGCGCCGTAGATCAGGACCTGGGCGACGCCCGGAAGCTGCGACAGCGCCTGGCCGATGGTGATGTCGCCATACTCGTTGACGGCCGAGAGTGGCAGCGTCGCCGAGTTCAGTGAGATGAAGAGAATCGGGAAGTCCGCAGGGTTCACCTTGCGGAAGCTCGGCGGTGTCGTCATCTCGATCGGCAGCCGGCGCTGCGCGATCGTCAGCGCGGTCTGCACGTCGAGCGCCGCGGCATCGATGTTGCGGTTGAGATCGAACTGGATGGTGATGACGCTCGTGCCCTGCGAGGAGTTCGAGGACATCGAGGATATGCCCGCGATCGTCGAGAGCTGCCGCTCGATGATGCCGGCGACCGAGGCCGCCATGGTGTCGGCGCTCGCGCCCGGCAGGGTCGCGGTCACCGCAATGGTCGGGAAATCCACTTTCGGCAGCGCCGAGACCGGCAACAGGCGGAAGCCGAAGATGCCAAAGGCGATGATCGCCGCGGTGATCAGCGTCGTCATCACCGGTCGCCGGATGCAAAGTTCGGGCAGCGACATCGCTCACGCCCCGGCCTTGCGGGCGCGCGGCTCGGCCCGCGTGCCGTCCGACAACAGCAACTGGCCGTCGACGACGACGTCCTCGCCGCCGGAGAGCCCCTCGGCGATCACCGAGAAGCCGCCGAAGGTGCGGTCGACCTTGACCGGCATGACCTTGGCCACGCCGTCCTTCACGGCGAAGACATAGTTGCCGTTCTGGCTGCGCTGGACCGCGACTGTCGGAACCACCACGGCATCCTCGTTACGGATGATCAGCTTGGTCTGCACCAGAATGCCCGGCCACAGGGTCTCATTTCCATTGTCCATGATGCCGCGGACGGTCACCATGCCCGTGGTCGAGTCCACCGTGTTCTCGACCATCGCGACCTTGCCCTCTTCCGAGCGCTTGTGCCCGGGGACGGTCGCGATCACCTTGGAATCGCCTTTCGCCATCGCGTCGCGGAGGTCGACCAGCACGCGCTGCGGAATCGCGAAGGTCACGTAGACCGGCGCCATCTGGTTGATGGTCGCGAGCGGCTGGGTGTCGGCGGGGCGCACGAAATTGCCGACCTTCACATTGGCGGCGCTGATGCGGCCCGCGAACGGCGCGCGGATGACAGTGTAGCTTTTCTGGACCCGCAAATTTTCCAGTGCCGACTGGTCGGCCTTGATGGTTCCGATCAGGATGTCGGACTGGGTCTTGGCGTTGTCGACATTGACCTGGGTGGTCGCGCCCTTGGCGACGAGATCGTTGTAGCGGCGGAGATCGCGCTGCGCGCCCTCGAGCTGGGCCTGGTCCTTGGCCAGCACACCCTCCGCCTGCTCGATCTGGGCGTCGATTTGCCGCGCGTCGAGCGTGAACAAGAGGTCGCCTTCATTGACCTTGGCGCCGTCCTCGAAATGCACGCCAATGATCGTGGTCTCCAGCCGTGACTTCAGCGCCACGCTGACAATCGGCGTCACTGTTCCGATGGCGTCGACATCGACGGGCACCGAACGCCGCTCCGCCTTGGCGAGCTCGACCGAAACCGCGCGCGGCCGCTGGGGCGCCTGCGCGCTCGCGCCACCACCGGCGAGCCACGAAGAGCGGGTGGCGTAGGCGGCCACGGCAACGATGCCGATGACGCCTGCAACGAGGATCAAATTTCTTTTCTTCATGCTTTTTGCTCGTCCGCCGGCCCGCAACGGCCGTGACGACCCAATCCTGCCCCTGCCAGCCCCTCGACGGCGCATTTTGCGCCATTAATTCTTAAATCGTTATCACAGCCCTGCGGCACATGGTATGCCAACGGCCGAAATTGTGGCTACGACTTAGGTCCCCTTCATGCGCATCGCGACGTGGAACGTCAATTCGATCCGGCAGCGGCTCGAGCTCCTCCTCACTTGGCTTAAGGAGTGCTCCCCCGACATCGTCTGCCTGCAGGAAATCAAATGCACCGACGAAGCGTTTCCGCGGCTGGAGATTGAATCGCTCGGCTACAACGTCGTCACCCACGGACAAAAGACCTTCAACGGCGTCGCCCTGCTCTCCAAGCTGCCGTTCGACGAGACCAAGTCGGGCCTCGCCGGCGATGATGAGGATGCCCACGCCCGCTTCCTCGAAGGCGTCGTCACCCACAAGCACGGCGTGCTCAGGATCGCCTGCCTCTATCTGCCCAATGGCAACCCGGCGAATAGCGACAAATATCCCTACAAGCTCAAATGGATGTCGAGGCTTCTTGAGTATTCGAGGGAGCGACTTAAAGCGGAAGAGCCACTGATCCTTGCCGGCGACTTCAACGTGATCCCGGCGGCGTCGGACGTCTACAACCCGCCGGCCTGGGTGGAAGACGCCCTGTTTCGCCCGACCACCCGCGAAGCGTTCCAGTCCCTGCTCGGCCTCGGCCTGACCGACGCGCTGCGCGCCGTCACTGACGCGCCCGGCCAGTACACGTTCTGGGACTATCAGGCAGGAGCCTGGCAGAAAAACTGGGGCCTGCGGATCGATCACCTCTTGATGTCGCCCCAAGCCAGCGACCGGCTGACCCATATCGGGGTCGACAGCTACGTCCGTGCCTGGGAAAAACCGTCAGACCACGTGCCGGTGTGGGCCGATCTCGACTTCGAGGCTGCGTAAAAACGGCACTCTCGCCCTCCCCGCTAACGCAAGAGGAAGTGCGGCATCCAATCGCGGAGGATGCAATGCGACCCAATCTCGGCTAGTCGCGGCGGCCCTGCACCCAGTGCTCGAGCATCTGCAGCGCCATCGCACGGTCGTCGTCGGAGGCCTTGGCGAACGCGCGGTTATAGCTTTCCTTGATCCACATCTCGTCGGGAGCGGCGCTGTCGCGGGCGAGCGTCAGCCACATCAGTCCGCGGGCCCGCTGCGGCGGCAGCCTGTCGCCGTTGAACAGCATCTGGCCGAGCAGCGCCTGGGCCTGGTGCTGGCCCTTCTGGGCCGCAAGACCGAGCCAGCGCGCGCCATAGCGGAAATCTTCCCGCGAGGCGTCCGGCGTCTTCAGATAGAGCCGGGCGAGGTCATACTGGGCGTCGGCATTGCCGAAATAGGACGCGGCATAGGAGAACATCTCCCGCGCCCGGTCGGTGTCCGCCTTGATCTTCGAGTTCGGAATGCCGTTGAGGTAATAGCGCCCCAGCGCCACGAAGGCCTGGGCCACGATCGTCGCCTGCGGCGCCGACGGGCTGTCCTCGGCATGCGCATTGGCGATGCGGCTGAAATATTCGAAGGCGCGCAGATCGTCCTGGGCGACACCGTCGCCTTCGGCATACATCCGGCCAAGCTTCCACTGGGCGACGGGATGGCCGCCCTCTGCGGCAAATTGCAGCGACGAGAAGGAACTCGTGGAATTGGCGGCGTTCGCCGTGGGCGGCGGAACCGCGATCCGCTTCAATCCGCCCCCAGCGCTGGGCTGAGGGGAAACCATCGGCAGCGTGGCGTCCGACGGATTGACCGGGGCGCCGTCAAACGCGAATCCGGGGCCCGCCACCGGAATGGCCCCTAAAATCAACGCAATAATCGTACGCTCAAATGTCCGCATAACACTGTTTCTCGTGCGCGCCACCCGGATGGGTGATCGCGCCATCCACCGCAGGCCCGACCTGCTGGGCATACTTCCACAGCGCACCAGATGTCTGGTTAGTCGCGCGAGGAGCCCATTTGGTCTTGCGTTCGGCGAGCTCGGCGTCGCTCAACTTTACGTTAAGAGTCCCGGCCACCGCGTCGATCTCGATGATGTCGCCGTCCTGAAGCAGCGCGATCGGTCCGCCGATGGCGGCTTCCGGCCCGACATGGCCGATGCAGAAGCCTCTCGTGGCGCCCGAGAACCGGCCGTCGGTGATCAGCGCGATCTTGCCGCCCATGCCCTGCCCGGTCAGCGCCGCCGTCGTTGCCAGCATTTCCCGCATGCCCGGACCGCCCTTCGGCCCCTCATAGCGGATGACGATGACCTCGCCTTCCTTATAGGTCCGCTTCTGGACCGCCTCGAAGGCGTCCTCCTCGCGGTCGAAGCAACGGGCAGGCCCGGTAAACTTCAAGTTCGACATGCCCGCGACCTTCACGATCGCTCCTTCCGGCGCAAGATTACCCTTCAAGCCGACGACACCGCCGGTGACGGTGATCGGCTTGTCCGCCGGACGGACCACGTCCTGATGCGGATTCCATTTCACGCTTTTGAGGTTTTCGGCGATCGTTCGGCCCGTCACGGTCAGGCAATCGCCGTGGAGGTAGCCGTTATCGAGCAGCGTCTTCATCAGCAGCGGGATGCCGCCAGCCTCAAACATGTCTTTGGCAACATAACGGCCGCCCGGCTTCAAATCAGCGACATAGGGAGTCTTTTTGAAGATTTCCGCCACGTCGAACAGATCGAACTTGATGCCGCATTCATTGGCGATCGCCGGCAGATGCAGCCCGGCATTGGTCGAGCCACCGGAGGCCGCGACCACGGCCGCAGCGTTCTCCAGGGATTTACGGGTGATGATGTCGCGCGGCCGGATGTTCTTGGCGATCAGCTCCATGATCTTCTCGCCGGCGGCGGCGCAGAACGCGTCGCGGATCTCGTAAGGCGCCGGCGCCCCGGCAGAATACGGGAGTGCGAGCCCGATCGCTTCCGACACGGTCGCCATGGTGTTGGCGGTGAACTGGGCACCGCAGGCACCGGCCGAGGGACAGGCCACCCGCTCGATCTCATCAAGGTCGGCATCCGACATGGTGCCCACCGAGTGCTTGCCGACGGCTTCGAACATGTCCTGGACGGTGACCTGCTGGCCGCGGAAATTGCCGGGAAGAATCGAGCCGCCATAGATGAAGATCGAGGGCACGTTGAGGCGGACCATCGCCATCATCATTCCGGGCAGCGACTTGTCGCAGCCGGCGAGGCCAACCAGAGCGTCATAGGCGTGGCCGCGGACGGTCAGCTCGACCGAATCGGCGATGCATTCCCGAGATGGCAGCGACGAGCGCATGCCGTCATGGCCCATGGCGATGCCGTCGGTGACCGTGATGGTGCAGAATTCGCGCAGGGTGCCGCCGGCGGAGGCCACGCCCTTCTTCACCGCCTGAGCCTGGCGCATCAGCGAGATATTGCAGGGCGCGGCTTCGTTCCAGCAGGAGGCCACGCCGACGAACGGCTGGTGGATCTGCTCGGTGGTGAGCCCCATGGCATAGAGATACGAGCGGTGCGGGGCGCGCTCGGGGCCCTCCGTCACGTGGCGGCTTGGCAGCCTGTTCTTGAGATTGGTCTTGGCGTCCATCGCGAACCCAGTTTCCCTAGCCATCTCTGCCTTGACCCGGGAAATGGTGATCTTCCCTTCGCTTCGCGAGTGCCGTGGCTTTAGCCTTACGAAGCATCATTTCATGCAGGGGTGTGGCCAAAAAGCGGCGCATGCAACACCCGGCTGATCAAACGGTTAAATCTTAGAGAACTGTTGCCTCATCGCAATAAACGTTGCCCCGCAGCAACCATTTGGACGGGTTCCTGGCGCCTAGCAGGCGTTTTTTGGGCACGCGACTGGCATCACAGGAGAAGCAATTCTGGCCACGTAGTGGGTTTGGCTTCGCCCGACTCATCCGGCGATTCTCGCTCTGTGGTCGCTGCCAAAGCGAGGTCCCATAACGACCAGAGGTTGACGTGATGCTAGCAAGCGGCCACCCGCTCGGCGCATCACCAGCGCCTGTAGTTATGGATCCTGGTCAAGCCAGGGACAGTTCTCCCCTCTCCGCTGTCATCGTCCGCGAAGGCGGACGATCCAGTATTCGACAGCAGGCAGTGCTTGCGTTCGGACGCCGCCGGTTACTGGATGCCCGCCTTCGCGGGCATGACGCTGGAGGAGGAGGCGAGTTCCCCTTCTCGCGAGGCGATGCGCCCGAGGTTACACCTCGCTTCACCTCTCTTTGGCCAAGATTGTCGGCTGAGTTCGCGCCGCTCGCGTCTGTTCGGTGGGAAGCATCACACGACGACGCGATCATTGGCAGATGCGAAGTTCCATCTCGATCAGTCCGCAATTCAACCGCGGTTAGAGTTCCATTCACGTCAGCGTTTTTTGCGCTCTGTGGCTTGAGCGCGACAGTTGCGAATCGACGCTGTGATAACCTTAGGTCACTCAAGCCGCACGGTTTGCGACTTGGTTTGTCTAATGGTTCGCAGGGGGACCATGGAATGAACCAGTGCTTACGTTCGCTGTCTTGTCTCCTCACCGTGGCTGTGCTCGCGCTATTCTCGACGGATGCGACGGCACGCTCGAGCCACAAGCAAGCGCACATCAAGAAGACGAACGACGCGAAGGCGACGAAGGGGCGCAACCAGCGTGATGCCTCAGTCGGAAAACGCGGACGTGGCAAGCACGCCGATGCGCGCCGCAAGTCGAAGAAATCGAAAGACGCATCCGCGAAGGAAGCTCCTGCGCCGACGCCGGCACTGTCAGGCGATCTCGCACTGGTCAAAGACGGGATCGATCTGGCGCGCAAGGCGAAGACGGAAGAGGCGACCGCCACCAGAGACAAGAT
This sequence comes from Bradyrhizobium sp. 31Argb, assembly GCF_043638955.1. NCBI lineage: Bacteria > Pseudomonadati > Pseudomonadota > Alphaproteobacteria > Hyphomicrobiales > Nitrobacteraceae > Bradyrhizobium > Bradyrhizobium sp. 31Argb. Next base: position 25,457 of record NZ_JBEGDB010000040.1, read on the forward strand.
CACCGACCCGGCGGGCCAGAAGCTGGTCGAATGGTACATCCTGCGCCACACGGAGACGACGGCGAATTTCAGCCGCTATGTGGCGTTCATGGCCGCCAATCCGGATTGGCCGAGCATGGCGCTATTGCGCCGCAAGGCCGAGGGGCGGCTGTGGCAGGAGCGCAGCGACGCGGTCACGGTTCATCGCTTCACCCGCGATCGGCCCACCAGCGCCAAGGGCAAATTCGCGCTGGCGCGGGTGCTCCTGACCGAAGGCGACCGCGATGGAGCTGCGCGTCTGGTGGGCGACGCCTGGCGCTCGGATGAATTGTCGGATCGGCTGGAAGGCGACGCGTATGAGCTGTTCGGCGATCTCCTCACCCGCGAGGATCACCGCGCGCGCATGGACAAGCGGATCGGCGCCAAGGATCTTGCCGGCGCCAAGCGCGCGGCGCAACGGCTTGGCAGCGACGAGCTTGCGATCGTGAAGGCCTGCGGCGCGGTGGCCGCGAAATCGAGCAAGGCGCTCGACCAGCTCAACGATGTCGCGACTGAGGCCCGCAAGGATCTCGGCTACACGCTTTGCCGCCTGCAGTGGCTGCTCGGCGAGAACCGGGTTGATGACGCAGCGGACCTGGTGCTATCAGCCGCGCCCGAGACCATGGCGCTGCAGGACACCGATCAATGGTGGCGCGAGCGGCGCTCGCTGGCGCGCAAGCTGCTCGATCAGGGCAAGTTCCAGACCGCATACCAGGTTGTCGCCGCCGCCGCGCTGCCGGCCAACGAATATTACCGTGCTGATTTCCACTCCACGTGCGGCTGGATCGCCTTGCGCTATCTCGACGATCCCGTGACGGCGGCGACGCATTTCGCGCGCATCGACGAAGGCGCGGCAAATCCGATCGTGCTGGCGCGCGCCAACTACTGGCGCGGCCGCGCCGCCGAAGCGCTCGGAGAAAAGGACGCGATGCGCGCCAGCTTTGAGGCTGCCGCGCGCTACCCGACCGCCTATTACGGACAGCTCGCGCGCGCCAAGCTCGGCCTTGATGCGATCGAGCTGCGGGCGCCCTCGCCTGCTGCTGCCGCCGACGATACGGCTGCCGTAGACGAGCGCGTGCACGCCGCCGATATGCTCTACCAGATCGGCGAACGCGACGTGGTGCTGTATTTCGCCGCCGATCTCGGCGAGCAGAGCACGGATGTCCCCATGCTCAACGCGCTCGGCGAGCTCACCGCCCGCCGCAACGATGCGGCCACCATGCTGCAGCTCGGCAAGCTGGCGCTGGGGCGCGGCCTTGCACTCGATCAATACGCCTTCCCGACCATCGGGATCCCCCAACATACCCAGGTCGCGCCCGAGATCGAGCGCAGCATGATCTATTCGGTGGCGCGCACCGAGAGCGCGTTCGATCAGCGCGACAAGTCGCCGGCCAATGCCGTCGGCCTGATGCAGGTGACGCCGGAAGCCGGCCGCGACACCGCCAAGCGCTTCGGCGTGACCTATGACTGGGACCGGATGGTTTCCGATCCCGTCTACAACACCCAGATGGGCGCCGCCGAGCTCAGCGCGCTGCTCGCAGATTACAAGGGCTGTAACATCATGACGTTCGCCGGCTACAACGCCGGCCGCGGCCGGGTCCGCGACTGGGTGAAGGCCTATGGCGACCCGCGCGATCCGAACGTGGATCCGGTCGATTGGGTCGAGCGCATTCCGATCTCCGAGACGCGCAACTATGTGCAGCGCGTGATGGAGAACTTGCTGGTCTACCGCGAGCGCTTTAACAGCAGCACGGCGGTGGCAACAAAGACCGATCAACGCGTGGTTACGCAGGAGACGAACGCCGCGGCACCGGCGACCGCGGCTGCAGGCGCTGCGCAGTGATTTCCGTTGCGGCTCGCGCTCTGCCAGACCTTCATGGTGAGGAGCGCGCAGCGCGTCTCGAACCATGAGGCCCCTATCTGGCCCGCGGCGGCCCATCCTTCGAGACGCCTGCTTCGCAGGTTCCTCAGGATGAGGATCTCACGTGCGGCAGCGCGCGAGCTTCGTAGCCCGGGTGGAGCGTCAGCGTAACCCGGGGCCGCTCGTACACGTTGATGGAGGTGTCCCGGGTTGCGCCTCGCTTCACCCGGGCTACTCGCTACGATTTCAATCCACCTTCACGTCGGCGGCTTTGATCATCGGCCACCATTTTGCGATCTCGGCCTTCTGCCAGGCGCCGAGGGCTTCGGGCGCGAGCTGGTTCTTCGGCGGCATGCGCAGGCCGAGGTTTTCGAGCTGCTTCACGACCGCGGAATCGTTCAGCGCCTCCACCGCCGCGGCATTCAGCTTGGCGACGATCTCCTTCGGCGTACCCTTGGGTACCCAGAGGCCGGACCACAGCGTCATGTGGAAGCCCGGCAGGCCGGCTTCATCGGTGGTTGGGACCTCGGCCGCGGAGTCGACGCGCTTGTCGTCGGTCACGGCATAGGCGCGGATGGTGCCGCCGCGGACCTGGTTGATCGAGTTGGAGGTCTGATCGATCATGATGTCGATCTGTCCCGCGACAAGGTCGTTCAACGCCGGCGCTGTCCCGCGATAGGGCACATATTGCAATTTGATGCCGGCGACGTTCTCGAAATAGAGCCCGGCGATGTGGCTGCCGGAGCCGGCGCCCGCAGTGCCCGCGGTCGGCGGCGACGGGCGCGACTTCAGCCAGGCCAACAATTCGCTCAGCGATTTGGCGGGGATCGCATTCTTGCTGACGATGATCATCGGGTTGCTCGGCAGCAGCACCACGGGATCGAGATCGGCGACGAGGTCATAGCCGAGCTTGTAGACGGCGCCGTTGGCGACATGCGTGCCGAGATGGCCGAAAGAGATGGTGTAGCCGTCCGCCGGCGAGCGCACCGCGCGGCCGACGCCGATCGAGCCGCCCGCCCCCGTCACGTTCTCGATCAGGAGGGTCTCACCGAGCGAGGCCTTCATCCGCTCGGCGAGGATACGCGCCATCGCATCCGACGGCCCGCCAGCCGAGAACGGCACGATGACGGTGATCGGATGCGAAGGATAGTTTTGGGCGACGGCGGTGCCGCCGAACAAGAGAACTGCCAGCATCGCCAGAACTATTCTTCGCATCGCTCCCTCCCCTGTAAAGAAAGCCGTGCTCGGCTTGTTCTTATTTGGACATGGTCAACTCAACAGAACGGCCCCCGCTTTTTTCTAATTCCTTAGAATTGCGCGAAGTCGATCGGCTTGAAACGATCGAGCGTGCGCGTGACCGGCGGCAGCGGATATTTAAGGCCTGTCGCGCAATTGAACAGCATCACGCGATCGTTTTTCGTGACGCGTCCGTCGGCGAGGCTTTGCTTGTAGGCGGCGTAAGTGGCCGCGCCCTCGGGGCAAAGCAACAGCCCCTCCTCGCGCGCGACTTCGCTCAGCGCAGCAGAAATCTTCTCGTCATCGACCGCAATTGCGAAACCTTTGCTCTCGCGGACCGCGCGCAGGATCAGAAAATCTCCGATCGCCTGTGGCACGCGGATGCCGGAGGCGATGGTGTGCGCGTCTTCCCAGCGTGTCGCATGCTCGGTGCCTGCTTCAAAAGCACGCACCATCGGCGCGCAGCCGGAAGCCTGCACCGCGACCATGCGCGGGCGCTTGCTGCCGATGAAGCCGATCGCCTCCAGTTCGGCAAAGGCCTTCCACATGCCGATCAGGCCGGTGCCGCCGCCGGTCGGATAGAAGATCACGTCGGGCACGTCCCAGCCGAGTTGTTCGGCGAGTTCGAGCCCCATCGTCTTCTTGCCCTCGATCCGGTACGGCTCCTTCAGGGTCGACGTGTCGAACCAACCGACCTTGGCCTTGCCCTCGCCGACGATCTTGCCGCAATCGTCGATCAGGCCGTTGACGCGATAGACGGTCGCGCCCTGCAGCTCGATCTCGCTGACATTCACCTCCGGCGTGTCGGCCGGGCAGAAGATCGTGGTCTTGATGCCGCAAGCGGTAGCGTAAGCGGCGAGCGCAGCACCGGCATTGCCGTTGGTCGGCATCGCCATGTGCTTGATGCCGAGCGCCTTGCCCATCGACACCGCCATGACAAGCCCGCGCGCCTTGAACGAGCCGGTCGGCAGCCGCCCCTCGTCCTTCACGATGATCTCGCCGCCGCCGAGCTTGGCGCCGAGCTTCGACAGCCGGATCAGCGGCGTCGTCACCTCGCCGAGGCTGACGATGTCCTTGCACTGGCGCACCGGCAACAATTCGCGATAGCGCCACATCTCGGCGGGACGCTCCTTCAGCGCATCCTTGCTCAGCGCCTTCTTCACGCCCGCAAGGTCGTAGCGCACCAGAAGCGGCTTGCCGGCCTTGGAGAGGTTGTGCACCTGGTCGGCGGGATAGTGATCCCCCTCCATCGCGCATTCGAGATGGGTGACGAAGGTCGGGCGTTCGATGGTGAGGTTGTCGTTGTCTTTCACGATTCGCCGTCCCTTCCGTTACATGTTGAGGACGCGCCCATAGGCGTCCAGCACCGCTTCCTTCATCATCTCCGACAGCGTCGGATGCGGGAAGATGGTGTGCATCAGCTCTTCCTCTGTCGTCTCGAGGTTCATCGCGATCACATAGCCCTGGATCAGCTCGGTGACCTCCGCGCCGACCATGTGGGCGCCGAGAAGCTGGCCGGTCTTCTTGTCGAAGATCACCTTGACCATGCCCTGGTCCTCGCCGAGCGCGATCGCCTTGCCGTTGCCGACGAAGGGGAAGCGGCCGACACGAATGTCGCGTCCGGCTTCCTTGGCCTTGGCCTCGGTCATGCCGACGGACGCCACCTGCGGATAGCAATAGGTGCAGCCGGGGATCATGTTCCTGTCCATCGGGTGCGGATGCAGGCCCTTGATCGCCTCGACGCAGATGATGCCCTCATGCTCGGCCTTGTGCGCGAGCATCGGAGGACCGGCGACGTCGCCGATCGCATAGATGCCGGGGACGTTGGTCCGGCAATAACCGTCGATGGCGATGATGCCGCGCTCGGCCTTCACGCCGAGCTTCTCCAGCCCGATGCCTTCGACATTGCCGACCACGCCGACGGCCGAGATCACGCGGTCGAACTCGATGGTCTGCGGCTTGCCCTTGCCGTCGTCGATGGTCGCGACCACGCTGTCGCTCTTCTTGTCGAGCTTTGTCACCTTGGTGTTGGTGAAGATCTTGATGCCCTGCTTCTCGAACGCCTTGTGCGCGAATTTCGCGATTTCGGTGTCCTCTACGGGCAAGATCTGCGGCAGCACTTCGACGACCGTCACCTCCGCGCCGAGGGTGCGATAGAACGAGGCAAACTCGATGCCGATCGCGCCGGAGCCGATCACCAAGAGCGATTTCGGCATCTTGTCCGGCACCATCGCCTCGAAATAGGTCCAGACCAGCTTCTTGTCGGGCTCGAGTCCCGGCAGCACGCGCGGCCGCGCGCCGGTCGCGATGATGATGTGTTTTGCCTGGTAGGTCCCCTCACCGAGCGCGCCCTTCGGCGCCTCGACGGAAGACTTCTTGACCGTCAGCTTGCCGGGCGCATCGATCGTCGCTTCACCCCAGATCGTCGTGATCTTGTTCTTGCGGAACAGGAAGCCGACGCCATCGTTCAGCCGCTTCACCACGTTGCGCGAACGCTGCACCACCGCCTTCGGATCGAACGAGATGTTCTCCGCCGACAGCCCGTAGTCCTTGGCGTGCTGCATCAGATGATAGACTTCCGCCGAGCGCAGCAGCGCCTTGGTCGGGATGCAGCCCCAATTGTTGCAGATGCCGCCGAGATAGGCCTTTTCCACCACCGCAGTCTTGAAGCCGAGCTGCGCCGCGCGGATCGCGGTGACATAGCCGCCGGGGCCGGCGCCGATGATGATAACGTCGAAGGAAGTGTCAGCCATCACAAATCCGATCTAGCCAGAGCAACCAGGAATCCGGTCCATCCAAGCGCAAGCAGCCCGGCGCCGCCCAGCATGATCCGGAACTGGGTCGTCGATGCCAGATCACGCGCGCGGACGATCAGCGCAGCAATCGCCAGCGCTATTGCAAGAACATAGGGACCATAGAGCAATGCGTTAGACGTCACGCATCACACCATCATCATGACGGGGTTTTCGATGAGCTGCTTGAAGGCGCCGATCAGCTCGGCGCCGAGCGCGCCGTCGATCGCGCGATGGTCGCAGGACAGCGTCACGCTCATGATGCTGGCGATCTCGATCTTGCCATTGCGCACCACCGGCCGTTCCTCGCTGGTGCCGACGGCGAGGATCGTCGCATGCGGCGGGTTGATCACGGCGGTGAAGTGGTTGATGCCGTACATGCCGAGGTTGGAAATGGCGGTGGTGCCGCCCTGATACTCTTCCGGCTTCAGCTTGCGCGCACGGGCGCGGGCGGCAAAATCCTTCATCTCGCTCGATATGACCGACAGCGTCTTGGTTTCCGCTTTCCGGATGATCGGCGTGATCAGGCCGCCCGGCATCGCCACCGCCACGCCGATGTCGGAATGCTTGTGCTTGACCATGCCGCCTTCGGTCCAGCTCACATTGCAGTTCGGGATCTTCTGCAGCGCGACCGCCATCGCCTTGATGACGAAGTCATTCACCGAGAGCTTGTAGAGCGGCTTCTTATCGGCATCCTTCGGGGCGGCGGCGTTGATCTCCTCGCGGGCGGCGAGCAGCTTGCCGATGTCGCAGTCGATCGTCAGATAGAAATGCGGGATCTGCTGGATCGACGCGGTCAGGCGCTGCGCGATGGTGCGGCGCATGCCGTCATGCGGCACGATCTCATAAGAACCCGGCTCGAACAGCGCGAGGATCTGCTGATCCGACATTGACGGCGCGATCGACGGCGTCGTGCTGGGCGCGGCCGGCGGCGCCTTCAGGCCCTTGCCGGATTTCGCCTCCTCGACGTCGCGCGCGATGATGCGGCCGTGCGGCCCGGTGCCGTTGATGCGCCCGAGCTCAATGCCGGCTCCCTTGGCAAGACGGCGCGCCAGCGGCGACGAGAAGATGCGGGCGTGGCCGTTGCCCTGGGGCACCGGTGCTGCGGTTTGCGGCGCGGGTGCCGGGGCTGCAGCAGGCGCTGCAGCTTTCGGTGCCGGCGCCGGTTGGGCGGGGGCCGGCGCAGGCGCCGGTGCTGGAGCGGGCCTTGCGGCAGGCGCCTCAGCGGCTTTCGGCGGTGCAGCGCCTGCGCCGCTCGCTGCCGCCTTCACGTCCTCGCCGTCGCCGGCCAGCACCGCGATCACGTCGTTGACCGGGACGTCCTGCGTACCCTCAGGCACCAGGATTTTGGCGATGGTGCCCTCGTCGACCGCCTCGACTTCCATCGTCGCCTTGTCGGTCTCGATCTCCGCGATCACATCGCCGGACTTGACCTTGTCGCCCTCCTTCTTGAGCCATTTGGCCAGATTGCCCTTCTCCATGGTAGGCGACAGCGCGGGCATCAGGATGTTGATGGGCATGGTGACCTCACAAAGCTAACTTTTGCATGGCGGCTTCCGTCGCGTGAGGAAACCTGCCGGAATCGTGTGGGCGGATCGGTGTGGGCGGAAGAGCCTCAATTGCCGATATCGCCCTGCCAGGTGCGCTCGTTGGCGGGATCCGAGCGCCAGTTCTTCATCATGTCGATCGACCTCGTGTCGGCAAGATCGATGAAGGGAATGCCGAACTGCGTCAGGATGTCCTTGCTGCCCGGGAACGTCACGGACTCCCCGATCACCAGGAGCTTCAGCTTGAACAATCCGATCGCGCCGGCGCACATCGAGCACGGCGACAGCGTCGTGTACATGACCGTATCATGGAACGAGGTCAGGCCGGCGTCGCGCAGGCACGACATCTCGCCGTGCAGGATGACGTTCTTCTCCTGCATCCGCCGGTTATGGCCGCGCGCGATGATCTTGTCGTCGCGCGTCAGCACCGCGCCGATCGGCAAACCGCCCTCGGAGATCCCGATCTCCGCCTCGCGGATCGCCTCCGCCATGAAGTCGTAGTGGTATTGCTCGACGGTCACGATCAATGCCCCTGTTTCGATCGCGGCGTGGTGCTGCCCGGATCGGTCGGCCGCGCGACCTCAGCCTGGAACATGTCGATAATGCGGGCGAGCGCCTCTTCCTCGGTGTACTCGCTCTCGCGTGCATAGGCGCGTGCGGCATGGCGCGCGATGTCGACCAGCATCAGGCCCCACGTATCCGGCTCCTCGAAGGCGCGCTGGAACGCGATGGAAAGCCCGCCGTCGACGACAAAGGCGCGCAGCACCTCGATCGCGTCGTCGCGACCCATCACGTCAGGCGGTAATGGCTGTTCCTGCGGCCCTACCATGCGTCACCGGTAACAAACGGCCTTGGCGGCTTCCACCACCTCGGCGACCGAAGGCAAAGCCATCTTCTCCAGATTGGCCGCGTAGGGCATCGGCACGTCCTTGCCGGATACGCGCGTAACGGGCGCATCCAGATAATCGAAGGCATGCTCCATGATACGGGCGGCAACCTCGGCGCCGACGCCGCTCTGCTGCCAGCCCTCCTCGACCGTCACCGCGCGGCCAGTCTTCTTCACGGACTCGACGATGGTCTCGGTGTCCATCGGGCGCAGCGTGCGCAGGTCGACCACTTCGGCCTCGATACCTTCCTTGGCCAGCTCATCGGCCGCCTTCAGCGAATAGGTCATGCCGTTGGACCAGGAGATGATGGTGACGTGCTGGCCTTTGCGCGCCACGCGCGCCTTGCCGATCGGCACGATATAGTCGTCGAGCTTCGGCACCTCGCCGGAATGGCCGTACAGCACCTCGTTCTCGAGGAAGATCACCGGATTGGGATCGCGGATCGCGGATTTCAAGAGGCCCTTGTAGTCGGCGGCCGAGAACGGCGCGATCACCTTCAGCCCTGGGATGTGCGAGTACCAGGACGAATAATCCTGGCTGTGCTGGGCCGCGACGCGGGCGGCGGCGCCGTTCGGCCCGCGGAACACGATCGAGCAGCCCATCTGGCCGCCGGACATATAGAGCGTCTTGGCCGCCGAGTTGATGAGCTGGTCCATCGCCTGCATGGCGAAATTGAAGGTCATGAACTCGACGATCGGCTTGAGGCCCGCCATCGCCGCGCCGATGCCGATGCCGGCAAAGCCATGCTCAGTGATCGGCGTATCGATCACGCGCCTCGCGCCGAACTCCTGCAACAGCCCCTGGCTCACCTTGTAGGCGCCCTGATATTCGGCGACCTCTTCGCCCATCAGGAAGACATCCGGATCGCGCCGCATCTCCTCCGCCATCGCGTCACGGAGCGCTTCGCGGATGGTCTGCGTGATCATCTCGGTGCCGGCGGGCACCTCGGGCTCAGGCTCGCTGACGGCCTTCGGTGCGGCCGGCACTTTCTCTTCTGCCTTGGGCGCAGGTGCTTCGGCCTTGGCCTGTGCGGGAGGCGCGGACTCGGCAGCCTTCTCCTGCTTCGCGGGGCTTACGGCCTTGGCGAGATCGGCAGCACTCTCGCCGTCGGCCAGGATGGTTGCGATCGGCGTGTTGACGGCGACGTCGGCGGTGCCTTCCGGGATCAGGATCTGGCCGAGCGTGCCCTCATCGGTGGCCTCGACCTCCATGGTGGCTTTGTCGGTCTCGATCTCGGCGATGACGTCACCCGACTTGATCGGCTCGCCTTCCTTCTTCAGCCACTTGGCGAGGTTGCCTTTCTCCATCGTGGGAGACAGCGCAGGCATGAGAACTTGAATGGGCATATCGGCTCCCGGATACTCTTTCGTATTCAGTCTGCGCTTAGCGGTAGACGTCGGTGTAGAGCTCGGACGGATCGGGCTCGGGATCGTGCTGCGCGAAGTCGGCGGCGGCATTGACGATATCGCGCACCTCGGCGTCGATTGACTTCAAGTCCTGCTCGCTGACATTGGCGGCGAGCAGGCGGTTGCGGACCTGCTCGATCGGGTCATGGTCATGGCGGACCTTCTCCACCTCCTCACGCGTCCGATACTTCGCCGGATCGGACATAGAGTGGCCGCGATAGCGGTAGGTCTGCATCTCCAGGATATAGGGGCCCTTGCCGGCGCGGCACCAAGCGACCGCCTCGTCGCCTGCCGCCTTCACCGCGCGCACGTCCATGCCGTCGACCTGCCGGCCCGGAATGTTGAAGGAGGCGCCGCGCTTGGAGAAATCGGTTTGCGCCGAGGAGCGCGCCACCGAGGTGCCCATGGCATAGCGATTGTTCTCGATGATGTAGACCACCGGCAGCTTCCACAGCTCGGCCATGTTGAAGCTTTCATAGACCTGGCCCTGGTTGGCGGCGCCGTCGCCGAAATAGGCAAGGCTCACGAAATCGTTTTCACGGTAGCGGTTGGCGAAGGCGAGCCCGGTGCCGAGCGAGACCTGCGCACCAACGATGCCGTGGCCGCCGTAGAAGTGCTCGGCCACGCTGAACATGTGCATGGAGCCGCCCTTGCCCTTGGAATAGCCGCCGCGGCGTCCGGTCAGCTCGGCCATCACGCCCTTGGCTTCCATGCCGCAGGCCAGCATGTGTCCATGGTCCCGGTAGCCGGTTATGACCTGGTCGCCCTTCTTCAGGGTCATCTGCATGCCGACGACGACGGCTTCCTGCCCGATATAGAGATGGCAGAAGCCGCCGATCGCGCCCATGCCGTAGAGCTGGCCGGCCTTCTCCTCGAAGCGCCGAATCAGGAGCATGTCGCGCAGTGCCTTGAGTTCCTGCTCCTTGGTGAATTCCGGCGGGGAGCTGTCCCCCTTCTCCTGCCCTGCTTCCTTTGTGACGCTTTTCTTGGGTGCGGCCATGGCATTTCCGGATGAGAGGGGTGATTTGGCCCTCTCTATCCCAACTCAAACGGCCGGGGAAGGATTGCGTGATGTCGCACGGCAATTGCTATGCCGCAGTGCAGCGGAGATCAAAATATTACTATCGATTGATGCGTTTGTTCGGAATTTCATTGCGTGACAACGGCGCGGGCAGACGCCGCGCCGTCATCACGCCCCCGTATCAGAAGAAGCCGAGCTTCTTGGGGCTGTAGCTGACCAGGAGATTCTTCGTCTGCTGGTAGTGGTCGAGCATCATCTTGTGGGTCTCGCGGCCGATGCCCGACTGCTTGTAGCCGCCGAACGCCGCATGCGCCGGATAGGCGTGGTAGCAGTTGGTCCAGACGCGGCCGGCCTGGATCGCCCGCCCAAATCGGTAGCAGCGATTGGCATCGCGGCTCCAGACGCCGGCGCCAAGGCCGTAGAGCGTGTCGTTGGCAATGGCGAGCGCCTCCTCATCGGTCTTGAACGTGGTCACCGACACAACCGGGCCAAATATCTCCTCCTGGAAGATCCGCATCCGGTTGTTGCCCTCGAACACGGTGGGCTGGACATAGAAGCCGCCTTCGAGATCGCCACCCAGCATAGCGCGGGCACCGCCGGTCAGGAGCTTGGCGCCTTCCTTCTGGCCGATGTCGATGTAGGAGAGAATTTTTTCCAACTGCTCGTTCGAGGCCTGGGCGCCGATCATGGTGGCGGGATTGCGCGGGTCGCCCTGCTCGATCGCTGCGACGCGCTTCAGCGCCTTCTCCATGAAGCGCTCATAGATCTGTTCCTGCACCAACGCCCGGCTCGGACAGGTGCAGACTTCGCCCTGGTTCAGCGCGAACATCACAAAGCCCTCGATCGCCTTGTCGAGGAAATCGTCGTCTTCCGCCGCCACGTCCTTGAAGAAGATGTTCGGCGACTTGCCGCCGAGCTCGAGCGTGACCGGGATCAGGTTCTGGCTGGCGTATTGCATGATCAGCCGTCCCGTCGTGGTTTCACCCGTGAAGGCGATCTTGGCGATCCGCGGGCTCGACGCCAGCGGCTTGCCAGCCTCGAGCCCGAAGCCGTTGACGATGTTGAGGACGCCTGATGGCAGCAGGTCGGCAATGAGCTCGATCCACACCATGATCGAGGCCGGGGTCTGCTCGGCGGGCTTCAGCACCACGCAATTGCCGGCGGCAAGCGCGGGCGCCAGTTTCCAGCACGCCATCAGAAGCGGAAAGTTCCACGGGATGATCTGGCCGACAACGCCAAGCGGCTCATGAAAGTGATAGGCCACCGTGTCGTGGTCGATCTCGGCGAGACTCCCCTCCTGCCCGCGCACGACGCCGGCGAAATAGCGGAAATGATCGATCGCGAGCGGCACGTCGGCGGCGCGGGTCTCGCGGATCGGCTTGCCATTGTCCCAGGTCTCGGCGATCGCGAGCCGCTCCAGGTTCTCCTCCATGCGGTCGGCGATCCGGTTGAGGATGTTGGCTCGTTCCGCGACGCTGGTCCGCCCCCACGCGTCCTTGGCGGCATGTGCGGCATCGAGCGCGAGCTCGATGTCCTGCGCATCCGAGCGCGCGATCTTGCAGACCACCTTGCCGGTCACCGGCGAGGCGTTGTCGAAATATTTACCCGAGCGCGGCGCGACCCATTTGCCGCCGATGAAATTATCGTAGCGCTCGGCAAAGGGATTCGTCGACGTCGTGAGGAATTCAGGCTTGTTCATGCTTCACTCCCGCTGTTGTTTGATTGCTGACCGCCGCCGGCTCATGCCGCGCGATGGCAGGAAAAACATGTCGGGCGGAAGCAAGGATGTCAGCGGGGTGGCATCAGAACACGACGCCAACCTGTCGCAGATTTGCGACACTCAGAACGCGGGGACCGACGCGTTTCATTCTGGAGGACGATAGGGCTGCGTGAGCTTCCAGAAACTTCTCTCGAAGCGCAGATAAACCGCGAGGACAGCGAGTGCCGCCATCCAACCTCCAGATTGCCCTTACCATTCTGAATCCGTAAGAGTAGTGCTCATCAAAAGGATTACCGGTTTGAGCACTTTAGATCCCAGTGACAGTTCTCAGCTTTCGGTTCTCGCCGAAGAGATTCGTCATTTCCGGAAGAAGAACAACTTCTCGCTCGAACAGCTCGCCGAGGCGTCCGGTGTCAGCCGCTCCATGATCTCCAAGATCGAGCGCTGCGAGACGGTTCCCTCCACGGTGATCCTGTCCAAGCTGGCGGAAGCTCTGGGCGTCACGTTCTCCCAACTGATGGCGCCCGCGGTCGAACGCGAGATCGTTTATATCCCGGCCGCCCGCCAGCCGATCCTGAGGGACGAGGAATCCGGCTTCCTGCGGCGGTGTATTTCTCCGGTGCTTCCCGGGCGCGGGATCGACTGGGTGCTCAACACGCTGCCGCCGGAAGCGGAAACCGGAACCTTCGTGGCCCATCGCCGGGGCGTGGAGGAGTACATCTTCGTGCTGCGCGGACGGATGCGGGTCTCGATCGGCGATCAGCGCGTCAATCTCAATCAGGGGGATTCCCTTTATTTCCAGGCGGATGCCGACCATTCGTTCCTCAATCTCGGCAAGACGCCATGCGAGTATTTCCTCGTGATCGACACCGCGAAGGTACGATCGTGATCCACTGAAGTGGAAACTAATCTCCTATCCGCGTCGTGATCCGCCGTGACCGATGCCGCGGCCAAAGCTGCTTTTTCAGTCACTTCGGTCAATTGATGGGCGTCGGCGCGCCGTCGCAGGCGCCTTGCCGTACTCGCATGCAGCGCCGAATTTGCGGGCTTTTTTGGCGCCAGCAGCTTCCAAATTCATCAAAGCATTCGAGCTTGCGAAAAAGCTCAGCGTTTTCGGCGGAGGAATTCCGGCACACCGCTTGCATCCACTACTTTAGAAAAATCTCTCATAAACGGGAACTGTGTTCCCCGGGGTTTTTTGAGGAGTTGGAAATGAGCATTGCTGCGACCATATCTGACGCCCGAACGGCTGGCTCCAAGATGCGATCGATCGTGATTGCGAGCAGCGTCGGCACCATCATTGAGTGGTATGACTTCCTGATCTATGCGACCGCTGCGGCGCTCGTGTTTAATAAGACGTTCTTTCCGACCATTGATCCGCTGACGGGAACGCTTGCCGCGCTCGGCACTTACGCCGTCGGCTTTGTGGCCCGCCCGCTAGGCGGCGCGCTGTTCGGGCACTTCGGCGACCGGATGGGGCGCAAGTCGATGCTCGTGCTCACGATGTTCATCATGGGCCTCAGCACGTTCTGCATCGGGTTACTGCCGAACTACGCCTCCATCGGTGTGCTCGCCCCCATCCTCCTGATCCTGCTGCGCATCATTCAAGGCATCGGCCTTGGCGGTGAGTGGGGCGGCGCCTCGCTGATGGTCATCGAGCATTCGCCCGCCGACAAGCGCGGCTTCTACGGCAGCTTCGTGCAGATCGGTTTTCCCATCGGCCTGGTGCTGGCGACGCTGGTGTTTGCGCTGGCGACGAAGCTTCCCGAGGCCGACTTCCAGGCGTGGGGCTGGCGCATTCCGTTCCTGGCCAGCGTCCTTCTGCTCGCGCTCGGTACGTTCATCCGCTCGCGGGTTCCGGAGACACCGGTCTTCGAGAAGATGAAGGCCACCGACTCGTTCTCGAAGAATCCGTTCGGCGAGGCTCTCGGCAAAAACTTCAGGACGTTCCTCATCGCCGTCGGCCTGAAGCTGTCCGAAGTGTCCTGGGTCTATATGCTCACGGTGTTCGTGGTCGTGTACGCCACAACGACACTGGCGCTGCCCAAGCAGATGATGCTCGATGCGGTGATGTATGCCGCATTGTTCGAGCTGATCACGCTGCCTCTGTTCGGCTGGCTGTCGGACAAGATCGGTCGCCGCGTGTTCTTCATCCTGGGCGCACTGTTCACCATCGCTTTCGCGTTTCCCCTGTTCTGGATGCTGGAAACCAAGAGCGTCGCCACGGTGACGCTGGCCATCATCATCGCCATGAATTTCGGGCACGGCATGATGTTCGGACTGGAATCCACCTACTTTCCCGAACTGTTCGGGCCGCGGGTTCGCTACAGCGGCGCTTCGTTCGGATTTCAGGCGGCGGCCGCCATCGGCGGCGGATTCTCGCCGATCATCGCTACGGCGCTGGTCGGTTACTTCGGCGGCACCGCGGGCGTCTCGGTGATGATGATCGGCATCGCCATCCTGACGCTGTGGGCGGCCTTTGCCGCGCGGGAAACCAAGGATGACACTATCGGCTGAAGCGGAAAAGCTCCATGCTGTTTGGAATCTTCATCTACGACGGCGTCGAGCCGATTGATCTCGCAACCTTCGGCGTGCTGTCCATGGCACGCCGGATCGTTCCTCGCATCCGCATCTGCACCATCGCGCCGAAGGCGGGTATCGTCCGCCTGTCCAATGGTCTCGACGTCATCGCGCAGTTCGGCATCGACGATGCGCCGGTGTGCGATGTCGTCATCGTGACCGGCGGTCCGGGATGGGAGCAGCAGGCCGTGTCGGAGACAACCCTGGACTACATCCGGCGCGTCCATGCCTCGACGCAGGTGGCCTCCGTCTGTACGGGCGGCATGATCCTCGCGGCCAGCGGCGTGCTCGACGGCATCGCCGCCACCACGAAACGCGCGATCGCGCCACCGGAGGTATCACCGCTCGGGCGGATGCGCAGCACGTATCCGCAGATCGATGCGCAGGAGGCTCCCATCGTCGACAGCGGTGCGGTGGTGACGGGCGGAGGCGTGTCGCTCTGCATCGACACCACGCTGCACATCATCCAGCGCATGCTGGGTGAAGCCGTCGCCAGCGAAACCGCGCGCATCATCGAGTATCAGCGCGCACGCAAAGCCAACATGAACCGCGAGGAATTTCTCGCGGGATAGACCTCGACTCGAACGTCAGAAAAAGAAAGCGAAGACCACATGACTACCAAATTCCTCGTCAGCACCGACAAGGCCGCGCCCGCGGCCGGTCCGTATTCGCAGGCCGTGCGGACCGACCAACTCGTGTTTGCGTCCGGGCAGCTTCCGATCGATCCTGCAAGCGGGACGATTCCGGAGGGCATCGAACAGCAGACACGCCAGTCGCTGGCCAATTTGTCCGCGGTGCTGGAAGCAGGCGGCGCTTCCTTCGAGAGCGTCGTCAAGACCACGGTGTTCCTGAAGAACATGGACGACTTCGCCGTGATGAACGGGATCTACGCCGAGTTCCTCAGCTATGCGCCGCCGGCGCGTTCGACCATCGAGGTCGCGCGGCTACCGAAGGATGCGTTAGTGGAAGTCGAAGCCATTGCGCTACGCACCAAAGGATAAGCCATGAACATGCGTTCGCCAGGGCGGCCGCCGCCGAAGATGATCGAGGCGTTCGCGCATCCCGCAGGTTCGGTCGCCGTCACCAAAGACGGCGGCGCCACGCAGTGGCGCGGCGTCCTGCTGCACATCCACATCGCGCCAAGCGCCAGCTACGAGATGGAGGAGCTTGCCGAGGCGGAATGCGTGGCGGGACGGGGGATCGTTGGCGACCGTTACTATAACGGTCTCGGCACCTATTCGCCGAAGCCTGATGTACGCGAGCTCACGCTGATCGAGCAGGAAGCGCTGGATGCTATCTCCCGCAACGATCCTCCCTTGCAGCAGGCGCCGATCACGCTGGAGCCGCGCGACCACCGCCGCAATCTGACAGTGAAGGGCGTGCCGCTGAACCATCTCGTCGGGCGGCGTTTTCGCGTCGGCGACGTGATCCTGCGCGGCGGGCGGCTGAACTTTCCGTGCAAGTACCTGGAAGAGCTTTTGGGTCTGCCGGTCTTCCTCCCGCTCTACAATCGCTCCGGACTGAACTGTGGCATCGAGCGTGGCGGCATCATCCACCCAGGCGACAAGATCGAGTTGTTAAGCCCATGACAGCACGTTTGATCATGAAGCTGCGTGTTGAGAATCTGAGCTTCTCGACACCGGACGTTGTTCACCTGAAGCTCGTTCATCCCCTGCGGCCGGCTCTGCCTGAATGGAGCGCGGGTGCCCATGTCGACATGCGCCTGCCCGACGGGCGCGTGCGGCGATACTCCTTGTGTGGCGATCCAGCCGACACCGCGCGCTACGAGATCGCCATCAAACGGGAGGCGAACGGCCGTGGCGGCTCGGTGTGGGCGCACCAGACACTGAGAGAGGGCTGCGAAGTCCACATCTCCGCGCCGCGCAACAATCTTCCTCTAACGTCGGACGGCGAACGCTATGTCCTGATTGCGGGCGGGATCGGCATCACGCCGTTGCTGGCGATGGCGCGCAGCCTGAAGCAGTGGGGCAAGGCATTTACGCTCCACTATTGTGCGAGGTCGCCGTCCGAGGCGCCGCTGCTCGCTGAACTGGTGCAGGTCTGCGGCGATGATCTGCAATGCTGGTTCTCCAAACACGGCGAACGGTTCGATCCGGCAGTGATCGGTCCACACAGTCCCAGCACCCACGTCTACATCTGTGGGCCGCAACGGCTGCTTGATGCTGTGCAGTCGTCGCTGTCGGAATGGTCCGAGGAGCAGATTCACTGCGAACATTTTCAGATGACGGTGGATGAGAACTTCAAGCCCGAGCCGTTCGAGGCCACCGTGGCGTCCACCGGGCAGCGGATTCTGGTGCCTGCGGATAAGTCGTTGCTCGATGTGCTGCGCGAGCATGATTTCCCGCTGCCGTCGTCCTGCGAGATGGGCGTCTGCGGCTCCTGCGAATGTGGCTATCGCGACGGCATTGTCCTGCATCGCGACAAGGTGTTGCCGACGTCGAAGCGGCAGGACCGGCTGATGCTATGCGTCTCGCGCGCTCGGGTGAGTGTAACATTGGAGCTGTAGTGAAGGTTCCTTCACGCGCACCAAAGGAGGCGGCTTCATCGCAGCATCGGAACCTTCCCTTTGCAAGGTCGCCTCCTGTTTCAGAATCGATATGACATGCGGCTAGGCTTCGCCGCTTCTGACCCGTAGCCGATATGTGCGGCCGCGCCGTTGACGTTGCCGCCCTCACCTTCCTTCGAGCATTTCGACGAGCTGAACGAGATTGCCGCATGTGTCGTCAAAGACAGCCATTCTGACGGGGCCAGCATCCATCGGCTGTACCGTGAATTCGACACCGAGGTCGCGCAATCTCTCGAACTCTTTTTCGAGATCATCCACTTTGAAGGACGCTGCAGGAATCCCATCGTTCACAAGCGCAGATTTGTATGGCCCAACGGCGGGGTGCTCACTCGGCTCAAGCAGGAGCTCCGTTCCTTCCGGTGCCTCCTTCGACACAACAGTCAGCCAGCGATGATCGCCGCCAAGCGGGATATCGTGCTTCACGATGAAACCCAGCTTCTCCGTGTAGAAATCCAGGGCTTTGGCCTGATCGTCAACGAAGACGCTCATGACATAGATCCTCATGTTCCACTCCCTTTTTTCAGATGCTTGTTGAGCCAGGCGTCGGCGGCTTTCCGCAGAGGCGCAGTGTCGAGAGTATGCATCTTGGTGCGCCCGCTCCAATGCGTCTGGACAAGCCCAGCCCTCTCCAGCATGTCGAGGTGCTGCGAGATCGTTTGTCGCGACAGGCTTCTGCCATCCTCTGCGACCGACGAAGCGCAGATCTCAAACAAGGACTGCGCGGGACGCTTCGCCAAGCGATCAAGGATGCGGCGACGCACGGGATCGCCGAGCGCCTTGAAGACATTGTCGAGCTGGTCGTCGTCCACCCGGATCAAAATGCAGTAATTTTACTGCATGTCAAGTTGCGCGCCGCAAGGGAACAGCGACCATATGTCTCTGAGTGATGCGATGACGCGCGCAGCCTGACCGTATCGTTCGACCAAGAGTTCTGTCAGGCAAGCGACTACTGCTGCGCGACAAGTTGTCCTCGCGGAAATGGCTACCCTATGGTTGAAATTTGAGCTAAGCTATACGGATTGTCGCAGGGCAAAATTGCAGGACGCGAAGACAAAATTCGATTGTACCCAGAACATCAGCAAGGGCGATCCGCGGGACGATTTACCAGTCCGGGCTCGACCTCGCCGATCTCGGCCAATACCGCGGCTGCGATCGCGCAATTCGATAGGCATCTGTAGTCGATCAGTCTGTCGTCGAAGAGGACGATCCCATTGCTGCGCCTGGACGCGCTGGAATGGGCCGATTTGTAGAGAAGCGTGCTGAAATACGCCGATTGAGTCACACCATGCTTGCAGCGTGAACCAGCACACACACCGGCGACGGATCACGTTGTAAAATACACGCGCCGTTTTTTCTGCGTACGGCTGCGTACTGCATGGATAACAGTTCGGTTCATGCCGGTGTGCGCCTCAAAGGCCGAAGACGCAATCGCTTGCAAAATAGCTATTGGGTGACACGGGAGTGAAATAGACGGTCAAGGAAAGGACTACTGATCGTCTATCAGATGAAACAGTTTATTTGGCCCGACACTCACGCATGATCGGGCCTTACCAGTTGATTTGTGCCGGGGAGTCGTTTTGTGGACAACACGACGAAGCCGACCCTGCATGACACCCTGAAGCCTGATGTGGCGTCTCGCTCTGAAAGCCACAAGGTACAGGGCGATCTGGCTGCATCGGCCAACTACTTTGTTGTGGATCCGGTTTTTTTGGCCACTGCCTCAGTGCAGCCGTACCAACGGGCGCACCACGATCCGATCTTTCGGCCGCTTAGAATCTACACACTCGATCCAACGGCAAGTCGCCTGGATGGCGCAGTGGCTACGATAAACGTCCCATTCGAACAATTGAGCTCGGGTCCAGTGGGCAGCATCCTGGAAGTGGTCGATTGGGACCAAACGACCGGGCAGTCCAACGAGCCGGTGGACTTGGACAATCCTCGCATCCTGATGGAGAGCGGACGAGTCCCCTCGCCGTCCGACCCCATGTTCCGGCAACAAATGGTCTACGCCGTCTGTGCGTCCACCTACTATGCCTTCCGGCGGGCGCTTGGCCGCGATCCGTGCTGGGGCTTCCGTGCCAAGCCCGGCCAAGCTTATCCAAAGCTCAGGATTCGACCGCAGGCGTTCTGCGACCGCAACGCCTACTACGATCCGTCAGCAGGTGAACTCAAGTTCGGATACTTCAGTGCCGATGGTTGCATGTTTCGCGGGATCGTGAGCACGGATTTCAGGGGATCGTGAGCAGAGATTTCAGACGATCGTGAGCACGGATT
>NZ_JBEGDB010000410.1:0-5149 GCF_043638955.1 Bradyrhizobium sp. 31Argb
CGCGCGAAACTACTTCGCCGTCGTCGCCATTGCCGCCACTCTGCTCTGGATAAGGTAACTGTCCACACGGCCTAGCCTGTTCTCAGCAGGCGGCCAGTGGCTCATCCTAGCAGAGCCTTCGGAAGCTTATGCATGATCTCCATCACGCCAGGCGCTCCCTCGCCGGGCGTCAGGTGCGCCGTAGCCGCCTTAGCGGCGACGGATGGATCCTGTTCGAGAATGGCCTGGAGGATCAGGCCATGATATTGGTAAGCTTTACTGATGTAGCCCATCGCATCGAACGAATGATTGCGATAGGCGCTGGTTCGCGTGCGCATCCGCAGGATCTCCTGACGGAGATACGGATTGCGGGATCCCGCGTACAGCACCTCATGAAACGCCATGTTGGCCTGCTGCCAGCCGAGCGCGTCGTTACGTTCGACAACGCTGCGGGACGCCTTATGGGCGTCAGCCAAGGCCTCGCGCTCCTTGCTAGTCATGCGTTCGCAGGCGTAGCGGGCCGATAGGCCTTCGAGCTCCGCCAGCAACTCCCACACCGACAGGAGCTGCGCGAAGTCCATCTTCGAGACGATGGCGCCGCCGCGGGAGATACTGGACACCAGCCCCTCGGCCTTGAGGCGCAGAATGGCCTCGCGCACCGGCGTACGCGACACGCCGAACTGGCTCATCAGGTTTTCTTCGTCGACCGGATCCCCAGGCAGCAACTCGCGCTGGCTGATCTGCCTTTCGACAACACTGTAAATGCGGTCGCTCACCTTCATTTCGGTCACTACATGGGTCCTGGGCAACTTCGGAAGGCGATCGTCCGGGCCATGGTCGACACGTTTCGGTCCCCGACGTAAAAGGAAATAGCTTCAGTTCGAATAGCGATCGCGCTTCAATCTGCCTCCATGCATGATCTCCACGCAAAGCGCGTTCCATCATTGACGGGAAACCGGTACCCGGTTTCCCCCAATCCAGGCAAGCCGATCAGAGCGTCAAGTTGACAGTTACGGTCTTCAGCCGCGAAAAGCCCTCGAGCATCGAACCCAGCGACATTTCCTTGCCGAGCCCGCTCTGCTTGAACCCGCCATAGGGCTGGCCCATGATCTGGCCCTTGCCCTGGTTGACCTGGACCCAGCCGGAATCGATCTCATGGGCCATGCGGATGGCGCGCGACGTGTTGCGTGAGAACACATAGCCGGCCAAGCCGTAGTGGCTGTCATTGGCCATCTTCAGCACCTCGACCTCGTCGCTCCATGGGATCGCCACCAGCACCGGGCCGAAGATTTCCTCCTGCGCGAGACGCCAGTTGTTCGACATGCTGGCGAACAGCGTCGGTATGGTGAAATAGCCGGCGCTCAACGGGCCCTCCTTCGGTGGCAGGCCGCCGGCGATCAGCTTGACGTCCTTGTTCTTGATGCCGTCTTCAATGTAACCGCAGACCCGACCATATTGCTTATTGTTGATCAGACTCCCCATGTCGGTGGCTTCGTCGAGCGGATTACCGATCTTGTAGCTGTTCGTCAGCGCGACCAGCTTGTCGAGAAACTTGTCGTAGATCGACCGGTGCAAGAACAGGCGCGATCCGGCGGTGCATGACTGGCTTTGCCGCGTGAAGCGCATCGCGGATGCAACGCCCTGGACGACCCAATCCTCGTCGGCATCTTCGCAAACGATAGCTGGACTTTTGCCGCCAAGCTCGAGCGATACCGGCACGATGCGGTCCGCCGCGCCAGCCAGGATGCTGCGGCCGACCGCGGTCGAGCCGGTGAACGACACCTTGCTGATGCGCGGATGGGTGGCGAGCGCTGCGCCGCATTCTGGACCAAGGCCGGTCACGATATTCAACACGCCTGGCGGCAGATGCCGATTGCAGATTTCGGCAATGAACAAGGCGGCGAACGGCGCGTCTTCGGCCAGCTTGAGCACCAGCGTGTTGCCGGCGCACACGGCCGGCGCGATCTTGATCGACGACAATGTCGCCGGCGCGTTCCAGGGCACGATCGCGCCAACAACGCCGAGCGGCTCACGCCTCGTGTAGCTCAATATGTCATCGCCCAGCGGCAGCGTATCGCCCTTCAGTTCGCTTGCCAGACCGCCAAAGTAGCGGAAGACCTCCACGCAGGTCAGCGCCTCCGGACGCGCCTGGGTACGCAGCGCATTGCCGGTTTCGTGGGCGATGATGCGGGCCAGCTCTTCAACGCGGACTTCAAGCTCGTCGGCGATCTTGAGCAGCGCCCTGCCGCGCAGAGACGGCGTCACCTTCTTCCAGCTCACGAAGGCCTTTTCCGCAGCGATCACCGCGCGTTCGACATCCTGCCCGGACGCGCGCGGGGTGTGGGCAATCGTCTTCTTGGTGGCGGGGCATTCGACCGCCAGCGTGCGACCATCGACGCTGCCGACCCATTCGCCATTCAACAGTTGAAGCGTCGGTCCAAGGCGCACGGAGCTGTCCGCCTCGCTCACGGATGCCTTCAGCCTTCCATTGATTTGCACTTGTACAGTCATGGTCTTTCCTTCCATCGTTATAGCGACCACCGGCCGAGCCGCATCCTTCATGAGCAGCCGGCAGAGCGATCAGGTGGCACGTACGCCCCTGTCGGCAGCGGCTTTCACGGCCGTTCTCTCGGCGCTTTTCGGAGCAGTTCTATCGGCAGCTTTCCTGGCCTCGCGCCGATTGCCGATGATCTTCATTAGTGAGCCGACGATCCCATTCGGCATCAAGGTCATGCATGCAATCAGGATACCACCATAGACCGCACCGGAGAACGCCTGACCGAGATCCGAGGCATAGGACGGCACGAACTGCAGGAACAGGCCGGCGACCAAAGCTCCCCAGATCGTTCCGAGCCCGCCCACGACGATCGCCGCCAGGAAGCTGATCGACAGCATCAGCGTGAACGAGTCCGGGCCAATGAAACCGATCGTAAAAGTCGCAAGTGCGCCACCAACGCCCGCCAGCATCGAACCGGCCCCGAACACGATCACCTTGAGTCTGTTGACATCTACGCCCATCGACGACGCGGCGAGTTCGCCTTCGCGGATGCCGGCCAGCGCCCGGCCATTACTGCCGCCGACGAAGTTCCTGACCAGCCAGAAGACAACGACGGTGAACGCCAGCACCATGTAATAGATCCATGCGTCCTGGCCCAGCGTGAACCATGCCGGCGGCACCGGCTTGTCGACCATCAGGCCGGCCGCGCCGCCGGTATAGGCCTTGAACTGCTTGACCAGCGGGACGACGGATACGGCGAGGATCAGCGTGATCAAGGCCAGATACAGTCCCCGCAGCCGTTTGGCCGGATAACCCGCCAGCACGCCGGCGATGAATGTGACAACTGCCGCAATCAGGACCGCCAGGACATCGTTGACGCCCAGATACGCGACGCTAAGCACGGCGGCATACGACCCCAAAGCAAAGAAGGCATTGTGGCCGAGC
Organism: Bradyrhizobium sp. 31Argb; assembly: GCF_043638955.1. NCBI lineage: Bacteria > Pseudomonadati > Pseudomonadota > Alphaproteobacteria > Hyphomicrobiales > Nitrobacteraceae > Bradyrhizobium > Bradyrhizobium sp. 31Argb. Next base: position 3,422 of record NZ_JBEGDB010000410.1, read on the forward strand.
GAGACCTGACCGACATAGCCGGTGATCAGGTTGAGGCCCAGCGCCGCCACGGCATAGGTCATCACGCCGGTCAGTTGGAATGTCTGATACTCGGGGATCACGAGCGGCATGCCGAGCAGGATCACTGCCAACACGAAGCCGACGCCGATCTTTGTGACGACCACCTCGCCATGCCGGACCGATTGCATGGCGGGAATTCCGATGCTGCTCATACGCGTACCACCACGGTGCTGCCGAACAGACCTTCAGGCTTGATGATCAGCACAGCTACGATCAGCATCAGCGGCAGCAGGATCTGCAGATCGGAACCGAGCCAGGGAAGATAAGCCATCGATAGTGCCTGCGAGATGCCGACGATGGCGCCGCCAACAACCGCGCCGCGACAGCTCGTCAATCCGCCGACCACGGCCGCCGCGAATGCGTAGATGATGATGGCGCCCATCATGTTGGGATCGAGCGTCAGCTTCGGTCCGACCAAGAGGCCCGAGACCGCCCCGAGCCCGGCTGCCAGTCCCCATCCGATCGCCATCATTGCCGTGAACGGGACGCCCACCAGCATCGCGGAGGTGGCGTTGGAGGCCGAGGCGCGGAGCGCGGTGCCGAGCCGCGTATGCTGCAACAGCAGGAACATGCAGGTCGAGATCGCAATCAGAAGCGCGATCGTGCCCAGCAGTTCGGCATTGAACCGAAACGCGCCAATGGCGAAGCTCTTCTCGGGGAACGGGCTCGGCAATGAGAGCTGCAGAAATCCCCAGATCGCGCCGTCGAAGCTGTTGAAAGCCAGGAACAGGCCGAGCGTCACGATCACGATCGTCAATTCATCCCGGTGCTGAACCCACCGGACCAGCAGCAAGTAGGCCAGCACGCCGACCACCATCGACAGGATGATTGCGATGAGAAACGACCACCACAGCGGCACGCCCCAATCGACCATCTGCCAGGCGAGATAGGCGGAGAATGTCGCCATCTCGCCTTGGGCGAAATTGGCGATGTTCGTCGTTCGGTAGATCAGCACCAGGGCAAGGCCCAGCGACGCGTAGATCGCGCCATCCCCGATGCCGTTGACGATCTGCTGAAAGAAGTACTGCATCGTCAGCTTCTCTGTTCAGTTATTGGAGTAGCCTGCATGCGCCAAGACCGGTCGCGGATAATCAGTTACCAAGATAGGCAGCGCGGACGCCGTCGTTCTTGGACACGTCTCGGGCCGTGCCCGACAGCACCATCGAGCCGGTCTCAAGCACGTAGGCGTCATTGGCAATCTCCAAAGCCAGATTGGCGTTCTGCTCGACGATCAGCATCGCGATGCCTTGCAATCGGTTGACGCGTTGCAACGCCTCGTAGAGGTCATCGATGATGACCGGCGCGAGCCCGAGCGACGGCTCGTCGAGCAGCATTACCCGCGGCTTGAGCATCAGCGCCCGGCCGACGGCCAGCATCTGCTGCTCGCCGCCGCTGAGGCTGCCAGCCTTCTGCTTGCGGCGCTCGCGCAAGCGAGGAAACAGGGTATACATCTGGTCGATGTCGGCTGCGATCTCAGCCTTGTCGCGGCGACGGAAGGCGCCGACCGCCAGATTGTCCTCGACGGTCAGGTCGCTGAAGGTGCCGCGTCCCTGCACGCCGTGGGCGATGCCCAGGCGCGCGATCCGGTCGGGGCCTAGTGGTCTATCACAGTGATTTTGACTCTTTGGGGGTGGCTGGATAGGCGCGGCCGAGTTTGGCGCGAGCTTT
>NZ_JBEGDB010000411.1:0-5141 GCF_043638955.1 Bradyrhizobium sp. 31Argb
AGGCTTCCTCCTAAAAGAAAGCCTTGAATCACGTTCAATCTGATTTGAGAATCCCAAGAGTCCACACGGCCTAGACCTGCTTGGTTTTTCCATTAGTATCAAATTGAAACTCATCATGACGGGGTAGTATGAAATTCACCGGTACCAAGGATTATGTCGCCACCGATGACCTCAAAGTCGCTGTCAACGCCGCCATCGTGCTGGAGCGCCCGCTTCTGGTGAAGGGCGAGCCCGGCACCGGCAAGACGGTGCTGGCCGAGGAAGTCGCCAAGGCGCTCGATGCACCGCTTCTGACCTGGCACATCAAGTCCACCACCAAGGCGCAGCAGGGCCTCTACGAATATGACGCAGTGTCGCGGTTGCGCGACAGCCAGCTCGGCGACGCCCGCGTCTCGGACATCAAGAACTACATCAAGCGCGGCAGGCTGTGGGAAGCCTTCACCAACGAGAAGCGCCCGGTGCTCTTGATCGACGAGATCGATAAGGCCGATATCGAATTCCCCAACGATCTGCTACTCGAGCTCGATCGCATGGAGTTCTTCGTCTACGAGACCGGCGAGAGCATCAAGGCCAAGCTGCGCCCGATCGTGATGATCACTTCCAACAACGAGAAGGAATTGCCGGACGCCTTCCTGCGCCGCTGCTTCTTCCACTACATCAAGTTCCCCGATGCGGACACGATGGAAAAGATCGTCGACGTCCATTTCCCCGGCATCAAGAGACGACTGGTGGAAGAGGCCTTGCGCATCTTCTTCGAGGTGCGGGAAGTGCCGGGCCTGAAGAAGAAGCCCTCGACCTCCGAATTGCTCGACTGGCTGAAGCTGCTCCTGAACGAGGACATCACGCCGGAGATGCTGCGGGAGCGCGATCCGCGCAAGCTGATCCCGCCGCTGCACGGCGCACTGCTCAAGAACGAACAGGACGTGCACCTGTTCGAGCGGCTGGCCTTCCTGAGCCGCCGCGAAGTCTGACTTGACGATCTACGAAGCGCCGGGAGCACCCCGGCGCTTCGCGCGTACTGCCAATAAAACAACAAAAGAGCGGGGAAGATGAACGTCCAAACACAGATCCGTGCTGCCGAACCCATCACCTCTGAGCATTTCGACGTCCTGATCGTGGGCGCCGGCATTTCAGGTATTGGCGCCGCCTACCACCTCACCACGCAGTGCCCCGGGACCAGCTTCGTCGTGCTGGAGACGCAGAAGACGTTCGGCGGCACCTGGAGCACGCACCGCTATCCCGGTATCCGATCCGACAGCGACCTCCACACCTTCGGCTATCGCTTCAAGCCGTGGACCAGCGCGCCGATCGCAACCGCCGCCGAGATCCTGAAATATATGGGCGACGTGATCGAGGAGAACGACCTCGCGCGCCACATCCGCTATCGCCACACCATCACGTCGGCGAAATGGTCGAGCGAGACCAATCTCTGGACCATCGACGCCACGCGCACCGACACCGGCGGACACTTCCGCTTCACCACCAACTTCTTCTGGATGTGCCAGGGCTACTATCGCCATGCCGAGGGCTATACGCCGGAGTGGAAGGACATGGCCAAGTTCAAGGGCCCGATCGTGCATCCGCAGAAATGGCCCGAGGATCTCGACTACAAGGGCAAGCGCGTCGTCGTGATCGGCTCCGGCGCCACCGCCGCGACGCTGATCCCGGCAATGGCCAAGGACGCCGGCCATGTGACGATGCTGCAGCGCTCGCCGACCTATTTCCGCACCGGCCGCAACGCGATCGAGATCGCGGAGCAACTGCGGCAGTTGCAGGTCGACGAGAAGTGGATCCACGAGATCACCCGCCGCAAGATCCTGTTCGACCAGGACGCCTTCACCCGCAAGACCTTCGAGAAGCCTGAGGAGGCCAAGAAGGACTTGCTGTCGGCGGTCGAAGCCTATCTCGGCAAGGACTATGACATCGCGACCCACTTCACGCCGCGCTATCGCCCGTGGCGGCAGCGCATCGCCTTCATTCCCGACGGCGACCTGTTCCAGGGCATCAAGGCCGGCAAGGCTTCCGTCGTTACCGACGAGATCGAACGCTTCACCGAAAAGGGCATCCTGCTGAAATCCGGCAAGGAGCTCGAAGCCGACATCATCGTCACCGCGACCGGCTTCAATCTGTGCGCCACTGGCGATATCGAATTCGAGCTCGACGGCAAGCCGCTCGATTTCGCCGATACCGTGACCTATCGCGGCATGATGTTCACGGGCGTGCCAAATCTCGTCTGGGTGTTCGGCTATTTCCGCGCAAGCTGGACCTTGCGCGTCGACCTCGTCGCCGACTTCGTCTGCCGCCTGCTCACACACATGAAGGAAACGGGCGCGAAGAAGGTCACGCCGGCGTTGCGACCGGAGGACCACAACATGCCGATCCTGCCGTGGATCGACGAGGAAAACTTCAACCCCGGCTACATGCTGCGCGGCATGCACCTGTTGCCGAAGCGCGGCGCCAAGCCGGAATGGCAGCACAACCAGGACTACTGGGCCGAGAAGGACGAGTTTCCGACGATCGACCTCGCGGACAAGGCGTTCGTGTACAGCTAGACCCTCGTCCCAGCGGACGCTCTCAACGTCATTGCGAGGAGCGACAGCGACGAAGCAATCCATCTCTCCGCACGTGGCGCGATGGATTGCTTCGCGGAGCCCGTCATCGGGCGCGCGTTCGCGCGACCCGTTGGCTCGCAATGACAGCTCAGGCCATTTCGGGAAACCTTACCGCCTCCGGCGCGGTCCGCCCGCGGATCATGTCGGAGGCCTTGTCGGCGATCATCATCGTCGAGGCGTTGAGATTGGCGGAGATCATGCGCGGCATGACGGACGCGTCGACCACGCGCAGGCCCTGCAATCCGTGGACGCGGAGCTGGTCGTCGACGACGGCCCATCTGGCATCTGCCGGACCCATCCGGCAGGTGCAACCGGGATGGAATGTGGTGGTGCCGCGCTCTGTCGCCGCCGCCAGGAGTTCGTCGTCGCTCTGCACGTTCGGTCCGGGGAAATCCTCGTAGTCATAGTAGGGCGCAAGCGGCGCCGACTTCAGCAAGCGGCGCGCCAGCTTCATGCCGGCGACGACGACGCGGCGGTCGAGTTCTTCGACGAGATAGTTGGTCTGGATGATCGGCGGTGCGAACGGGTCTGACGAGCGGATGCGGACATAGCCGCGGCTCTCCGGCCGCTGCTGCCAGGAGGCGACCGTCATGCCGGGCTCGTCCTCGAGCTGGCCCTGCACGCCTTCCTTGTAGCTCGCCGGCGTGAAGGTGAGCTGGAGGTCCGAGCTCTCCGTGGTCTCGCCCGAATGCCAGAAGCAATAGACCATGGTCGGCGACAGCGACAGCAGGCCGCGCCGCGTCGTCGCCCATTTCAAGGCCTCGACCCACAGGCTCAGTCCGCGCCGGAGCTCGTTGATGGTCTTGATGTTCTTGACGCGCGCGACCGAGCGCGGCGCGTAATGGTCCTGCAATCCCTCGCCGACACCGGGCAATGCATGGCGCACCTCGATGCCGTGCGACTGCAACAGTTCGGGCGAGCCGACGCCGGATAATTGCAGGACCTGCGGCGAGTTGTAGGCGCCGCCGGAGAGGATGACTTCCTTGTTGGCGCGCACCTCGACCGGCTCGCCGCCCCGCCCTCCCCGAAGATAGCGCACGCCGACCGCGCGCTTGCCTTCGAAGATGATGTTGGTGACATGCGCATGCGTGCGCACGTTGACGTTCGGCCGCTTGCGCGCCGGATGCAGGAACGCTTTCGCCGCGCTCATGCGCAGGCCGTTCTGGATCGTGCGCTGGCAGTAGGACACGCCCTCCTGGATCGCGCCGTTGTAGTCGGGGTTGCGCGGAATGCCGAGGCTGACGGCCCCCGCCATGAAGGCTTCGCAGAGCGGGTCCTGCCAGTCCATGGTGGTGACGGTGAGGCTGCCGTCGCGGCCGCGATAGGTCTCGTCGCACTCGCCGACGCGGCGTTCCATCCGCTTGAAATAGGGCAGCACGTCCGGATAGCCCCAGCCGCGGTTGCCGAGCTGCGCCCAGGTGTCGAAGTCCTGGCGCTGGCCGCGGTTGTAGATATGGCCGTTGATCGAGGACGAGCCGCCGAGCGTCTTGCCGCGCGGCGCATAGATGCTGCGGCCGCCGGTCCAGGGGCCCGGCTCCTGCTGGTAGGCCCAGTTGACGCTCTTCATGTGGAACGTCTTGATGAAGCCCGCCGGCAGATGGATATAGGGGTGCCAATCTTTCGGGCCGGCTTCGAGCACGCAAACCGTGGTGCCGGCATCCTCGCTCAAGCGGTTGGTCAGAACGCTACCGGCGGAGCCCGCGCCGATGATCACATAATCGAACGTTTCCATCGTCTCGTTTCTGGCGCGGCAGAGCGGCTACCGCGGCTTTTCGTTGAGTTGATAGTTGAGATGCGCCTTCACCGTCGGCCATTCGCTGGCGATAATGCTGTAGACGACGGTGTCGCGCAACGTGCCATTCGCTGCGATCTGGTGGCTGCGCAGGACGCCGTCCAGCTTGGCGCCGAGCCGCTCGATGCCGCGGCGGCTCTGGTGGTTGAAGAAATGCGTGCGGAACTCTACCGCAATGCAATCGAGTGCCTCAAAGGCGTGCGTCAGTAACAGCAATTTGCACTGCGTATTGACCGCGCTGCGCTGCACACGCTTCGCGTACCAGGTCGAACCAATCTCGACGCGCCGGTTGGGCGCATCGACATTCATATAGGTCGTCATGCCCGAGATGGTGCCGCCGGCATCGAACACCGTGAACGGCAGCATCGATCCAGCCGCCTGCAGACCAAGCCTGCGGTCGATCTCTTTGCGCATGTCTTCCGGGCGCGGAATGGACGTGTACCAGAGCTTCCAGAGCTCGCCATCCTTCACGGCCTCGACGAGTCCGTCGATGTGATCCTGCGACAGCGGCTCCAGCCGCGCCTGCGCGCCGCGAAGGGTGATCGGTTCAAGCCAGGGCATGCAACATCCTCTCCGTCATTGCGAGCGAAGCGAAGCAATCCATAGCGCCACTTGCGGGGACAGTGGATTGCTTCGTCGCTTCGCTCCTCGCAATGACGTACTAGGGTCTGTTGGGATTCAGGATTCTCATTCGTGCTTGGCTGTGATTCAAGCTTTGGATGGAACGATTCGTTTTG
>NZ_JBEGDB010000412.1:0-5131 GCF_043638955.1 Bradyrhizobium sp. 31Argb
CGTTTGAGATTTCGACAACCTCATTCTGGCACAACTGATGCCGTAGGGGGCCGTCCACCCCATCAACCACAGGGAGGTTTTGTGACGCGAGCGAGTGGTTGCCGCTTGAGGTTGTACGGCGGGCAAAGACGTACTTGCGCCGTGCCCACCATCCAGTGCTGTGCTCGCGACGGTGGGCACGCTTCGCTTTGCCCACCCTACGGCGTCGTCGCGACTTATGATTCACATGCTGCGTGATCGGATGAAAGATCGCGGCAAGGAGGCGAGGAACAACACGAGGCAGACGCAGAGCAGGACGATATCCTTGAATATGAACTCGCCGGTCAAGTTCCAGGCCATCGGGTCGGTCGACCAACTCCAGACAACGACACCCGGCGTCGTGAAGAAGAATGACCAGGTGATGGCGAACGTGATCACGCCCAATAGCGAACTAATGGCTGACAAGATCGGGCTGAACGCGCCTGCCGCAAGCAGCACTGCGATACCAAGCTCGGCAACGCCGAGGAAATACGCTTCTCCCCGGAGACCAAATACCGACAACCACGAAATGAATGGACTATTGCTGATGAATTGAACGATGCCCTGCGCGGACTGCAATGTGAATTTCTGCATGCCAAACGACACGAAGATGACAACCATGACCCAGCGCAGGATAGCCAGCGGTCGGTAAGACCCGTCTCCCTTTTCGGCGACGTTGAAAGGTGTCTTCATGTGGAGCACTTCTCTCCTTGAGTGACTACATGACATCCCTTACGCGCGGTAGTGCCCGTCGTTACGAGTACCTGCAGCTTCCTGGTTCACAACGATGTGTATCAGGATGGATCGCGAACGATTGGTTCGGCGACGTCCTGCGAGCTCTGGAGCCCGCCAAATTTCTCGAGAAAGTCGCGCGCATCGACTCTCGGGAGGGGGCTGTTCGCGCCACACGGCGGCGGCCGATCTATCGGCTCACTTCAAACGCGAAAGAAAACCGCGGATCGCTGCGGCGATCTCCTCGCAGTGTGTCTCAAGTGCAAAGTGCCCGGTATCGAAGAAGCGGACTTCCGCGCCCGGAATGTCCCGCTTGAACGCCTCCGCGCCTGGCGGCAGAAAGAAAGGATCGTTCTTGCCCCATACCGCCAGGAACGGCGGCTTGTGCTTGCGGAAGTATTCCTGAAAAGCCGGGTAGAGCGCGACATTGCTCTTGTAGTCGCCAAACAGGTCGAGCTGGACCTCGTCGGCGCCAGGGCGGGCCAAATAGAAGTTGTCGAGCGAATAGCCGTCCGGAGACACAGCGGTGGTATCGGACACGCCGTGCGTGTATTGCCAGATCGTCGCCTCAGGCACGAGGAAGGATCGGAGTGCGCTGCGATTAGCCTGCGAGGGATCCTGCCAGTAGGCCTGGATCGGATTCCACCCCTCGCTCAGCCCCTCCTCATAGGCGTTGCCGTTTTGCGAGACGATTGCCGTGATGCGTTCGGGATGGCGAGCAGCCAGTCGAAAGCCGGTCGGCGCGCCGTAATCGAACACATAGATTGCGAAGCGGATGAGACCGATCACTTCGGTGAAGCGCTCGATCACTTCGGCCAATCGGTCAAACGTATATGAAAACCTGTCGCGAGGCGGCATGTCGGATTGGCCGAAGCCAGGCAGGTCCGGCGCTATGACGCGAAAGCGATCCGACAACGCCGGGATCAATTCGCGGAACATATGGCCGGAAGTTGGGAACCCGTGAAGCAGTAGCAGCGCTGTCGCATCGGCCGGCCCGGCCTCCCGATAGAATACCTTGAACCCGTCGACGTCCGCCTTCCGGTAATGAACTTTGGTCATGAGAAGTTCCCGCCTGCTTGGAGATTAGTAACCTGATTATAACGTTTTGACCGGTTACTACATCCGATGTGGTCGATCCAGTTCATTCCGCTCAATCCCACGTGACTGCCCTTGACGCATCAAGCCGATAGAAAGGCGTCCAGCAGTTGGGTTGTGTCCGTGGGGTTTTCTTCGGGAAAGAAGTGGCCGCCTTTCATGGCCTGCCCCTGCACATTGTCGGCCCACCTCCGCCAGATTCCCAATGGGCCACCATCCTGTCCGTAGAAAGTATCGAGCGGTCCGCCGACAGCCCAGAGATGCAGCATCGGGCACGTGATACGCCGCGAGTCCTCCCTGTCCTTCTTGTCATGCTCGATATCAAGGGACGCAGCCGCGCGATACTCCTCGCAGATCGCGTGCACGCGAGCTGGATCGCGATACGTTTCGATGTACGCTGCCCTGACATCGGGACCAAAGGAGCCCTGGCCAAACGGATTGTCGAACACCGCACCGGGTGCGCCCAGAAGATACTTTTCCGGAAGCGGCTCCTTCTGGCACAGAAGAATCCAGGGCCAGTACGTCGTGGCGAACTTTGCATTGGCGCGGGCCCATCCCTCCGAGATCGGGATGACGTCAAACACCGCGAGACGCCGCACCCTTTCAGGATGATCGAGCGCGAGGCGATAGGAAACGCGGCCGCCACGGTCGTGTCCGACCAGATCGAATTTCGAGAACCCAAGCTTGTCCATCACCGCTACAAGCTCGTTCCCCATTGCTCGCTTTGAATAGGGGTAGTGATCCTCGGCGGACGCGGGCACGCCGCTGCGGCCATAGCCGCGCAGATCGACGCAGATCACCGTGTGCTTGCTCGCCAGTTGCGGCGCTACGTAGCGCCACATCAGGCTGGTTCGTGGAAACCCATGCACCATGAGCAGCGGGGATCCCTTACCGTAACGCCTGATGAAAATGGTGTTGTCGCCGGTGTCGATCTCCGCCGTCTCAAACTGATCGGAAGCGGCCGGTGCGGCCTCGCCGACAGGCTGGGCGGCGGCGCGTTGCGAGAGCGTGAGCGATAATGCGGTACCGGAAGCGGCGGTAATTGCTCGAAGCACAGTGCGACGTGCGACGTCTGTCTTGTCGATCATCTGCTGAAGTCTCCCTGACAACGGCTGCGGATGAATGCCAACCGCGCTGAGTTGACCACATGAAGTTCCCGCCTCTCAGGCGCAGTAACTTGTCTGTTACGCAGTCGGCGGTTACGTCACTTCTTCTTGATATGGCTGTTCCGGCCCACCTTGACCGGTCTCACGTGACCATCTTTCGTTGGGTGAACTGGTTTGGTTACAGGGAACGCCGATCGTCAGGGAAATTTTCGCGTGCCGCACGGCGGGATTGACCGTCGCGATGTGCAGAGCCGGAAACAGCCGAACTACTCCTGGGCGTGTCCAGGTGCCGTTCGATTGTTGATGTGGACCACGGGGCGATCGCCGCCAGCGCCTACGGTCTTCTCAGAAAGCCGTTCGAAACCAGCGCGTTTCTTGATTGCGTCGAGAGGAGCCTCTCCAATGGACACCATCCACGATAGAATAACCGATTGCGCTGCATCCGCCTTGACGCAGCGCGCCCGGAGTTCAGCCGAGAAGCTCCTGTCCTTTGACGTCGCAGGACGTTCGTCGCGAAGCGCGCAGAACGCATTGCAGTCCACGAATTGGGATAGCCGGTCCGAGCGATGGGGTCGCCTGATGGTCGCCGCGCAGGATGGTGACAGCCGGGCCTACGAGCAGTTGCTCCGCGAAATAGACGTCTGGCTCCGTCGTTATTATGCACGGCGGCTTCCCTATCCTGTATCAGATGATGCAAGACAGGATGCGCTTCTCGCGATCCATGCCAAACGGCACACATACGCTCCGTCGAGAGCGTTCGGGGCCTGGGTCAGGGCGATTGCACGCTACAAGGCAATCGATCGCATACGTGACGCGTCTCGATTCGCCGCGCTCCCGCTCGACGAAGACATATCGATCGGGGACCACGAGGGGACCGCGGTAAGTGCCGCCACGATGGACGACTTGCTTGGCCGGCTGAAGCCCGCGCAAGCCATTGTGATCCGCCTCGTGAAGCTCAACGGCCTGAGCATTGCCCACGCGTCCGACGTCACAGGCCAGTCTGCGCCGCTCGTCAAGATCAACATCCATCGAGGCCTGAAGAGATTAGCTGCCCTGGTCTCCTGCGACGTCGTTGCCGCAACGACGCCCGCTCATTCTCAGAAACGCCGCAGCACGCGAGGTGCAAAGAGCATCTAAATGGGTTTGTGCAGGTTATTGCACACAAGGTACCAGCGGCTATATTTCGCCTTGCCGGCTTATCGATAATTGCCGGCTTCTCTGGGACCCCTGTGACAACCAAGCGCTCGCCAGCTTTCTTCATCGCCGATAACCCGGGACTGGACTTCTTGAATTCCATTGCGGTCCCGGTGGATGTCAAGGTCGAGTGGCTGGCCTCGGGAGACGATCTTCTGGCGTGGCTGAAACAGGCCGGATTGGTGCCGGACGAGGTGCTGAACGCTTTTCGCAAGAGCGCCCTTCCCGGCGAGCTGGATGCCATCGCGGCACAAGCGCGCGCGCTGCGGGACTGGTTCAAACCCTTTGTCTACAAACATATGGGTAAGCCCATTGGGCAGAATGCACTGCGCCAACTCGAACCGCTCAATCAAATGCTGGCGCGCGACGACGAATTCGGCCAGGTCGTGGTGCGTGATCGGCCTAACAACCGGCACCATGGCCATGGAAGGGTTTCCGGCCTCGTCTGGCGCCGCGAGCGGCGTTGGCAATCACCAGAGTCGCTGCTTCTCCCATTGGCGCGATCGCTGGCCGACCTCGTCTGCACCGAAGACTTCACTTACGTGAAGGCGTGCGAGGGGCCGGACTGCACGCTCTTGTTCGTCGATCGAACCCGAAGCCGCGCGCGCAGGTGGTGCAGCATGGCGGTGTGCGGCAATCGGGCGAAACAGGCCGCGCATCGGAAGCGCGCGCAGCAAGCAAGACGTTCAAAGTAAGCATCCGCCGGACGCATGGATCCGCCATGGCGCGGTCCGGCGGCCTCACTTGTCGCGCAACCGGTCAACGGCCGTCCGGGCCACCTGACATCATGCCCGACGGAATCTGGCGCGGCCCAAAGATCGCCTTCGCCACGTCGCCGACGGCCTCGACGTTCTCCTCCACATCCTGAAAGCAAACAATCCTGCAAGGGCAGGCCTCGAGCCCCTCATAAATCGGGATAGGGGGAAGCCTCGCGGCTTCGCCCCTCCCACACCACCGGACGTACGGGTCCGTATCCGGCGGTTCGG
>NZ_JBEGDB010000413.1:0-5127 GCF_043638955.1 Bradyrhizobium sp. 31Argb
GGCTTCCTCCTAAAAGAAAGCCTTGAATCACGTTCAATCTGATTTGAGAATCCCAAGAGTCCACACGGCCTAGAGGAACGACGCATGCGTCCGGACGTCGTCACCTTCTGGCATGGTCCGCTCGACCGGCTGCGGCTGACCTGCCTGCGTTCGCAGGTCGCCGCCGGCCACAAGGTCACCGTCTACAGTTTCGATCCGCTGCCCGGCCTGCCCGACGGCATCGGCAATGCCGAGGCCGAAGCGATCCTGCCGCATGCGTTCTCCGAGAAGCTGCGGCCGCCGGAACCGGATGGGAGCTGGCGCGGCTGGACCATCCTGCAGTTCAGCGATTTTTTCCGCATACGGCTGATGGCCGAACGCGCGGGCGTTTGGCTCGATGCCGATGTGCTGCTCCTGAAGCCGATCGAGATCGATCCGGCCAAGCCCTATTTTGCGTGGGAGCGGCCGCGCCAGCTCGGCAACTCCGTGCTTTATCTGCCGTCGGACGATCCGATCGTGCGCGCCTTCGAAGGATTGATGAAGCAGGAGGAGCTGACGCCGGAGTGGCTCGCGCTCCGTCATCGCGTTGTCTTCGCGCTGCGGCGCCTGCGCGGCGTTTCCAACCGTCTCTCCGACATCCGGATCTCCCTCTACGGCCCGCCGGCACTCACCGCGCTCGCCCGCCGCGCAGGGGAATTGCAATATGCCCTGCCGAAGCAGTCGTTCTATGCGGTGCATGCCGAACCGAAATTGTTCTTCGAGCCGCGCGACTACTCGAAATTGCTCGGCAATCCCGACGTCATCGGCCTGCACATCTCGCCGAAGGGCCGCGGCCGCGAGGCGCCGATCCCCGGAAGCCTCTATGCGTGGGCGGCCGAAAAATTTCGCTAACCCGTCGTCCCGGCGAAAGCCGGGACGACGGGAGGTCAATTCCTCACCGCCGCAATCGCATCTGCAATCGCGATCGTGCGCCGCGCCATCTCGGCGTGGAGCCGCTCCACCATGCGGCCGTCGATCTGGATCGCGCCGCGCGAGGCATTCTCCGGCTTGTCGAACGCGGCGAGGATCTTGCGGGCTTCCGCGACTTCTTCCGCCGGCGGGGTAAAGATCGCGTTGCAGGCTTCGATCTGGCCCGGATGGATCAGCGTCTTGCCGTCGAAACCGAGATCGCGGGCTTGTGCGCATTCGGCGGCAAAGCCGTCGACATTGGCGAAATCGCTATAGGGACCGTCGAGGATCTCCAGGCCGTGCGCGCGCGTCGCCAGGATGCAATGGGTGATCATCGGGATCATGATCGCACGGCCCGGCTGCATCTTGATCCGCGTCTCCTGGGAAATGTCGTTCGGGCCGAACACGAAACCGGCAAGGCGGGCTTCGGAATCCTTTGAGGCCGCAGCGAGTTCCTCGGCATGCAGCACCGCGCGCGCGGTCTCGATCATGGCCCAGACCCGGATCGAGGCAGGGGCGTTGATGTCGCTGAGGCGATCGGCAATCGCGTTGAGGTCGTCGACGCTGGAGACCTTGGGAACCAGGATGCCGTCGGGCTGAGCCTTGCCGGCCATGCCGATGTCGTCGACCCACCACGGCGTGTCGAGGCCGTTGATCCGGATCAGCACCTCGCGCTTGCCGAAGCCCTTGGCCGCCACGGCAGCCGCGATCTGGTCCCGCGCCAGGCCCTTGGCATCCGGCGCCACCGAATCCTCGAGGTCGAGGATGATGCCGTCGGCCGGCAGGTTGCGCGCTTTCTCCAGCGCCCGCGCGTTGGATCCGGGCATGAACAACAGGCTGCGGCGCGGACGGGTCATGATCGTTTCCTTTCGGTCGTTTCCATCCCGCCTATCATTTCGGCCATCGGTCCGAAAGCCTTGTTCCGATCACCGGCTTGTGGTTAGGCAAGGGCATGGAGCTCTTCCCGCAACATCTGCTCGACGGCTACCGGGCTTTCGCCACGCAGCGGCTGCCCACGGAACAGTCCCGCTACCGCGAATTGTCCGTGCGCGGCCAGTCACCCGAGGTGATGGTGATCGGCTGCTGCGATTCCCGCGTCTCGCCGGAAGTGATCTTCGACGCCGGGCCGGGTGAATTGTTCGTGGTGCGCAACGTCGCCAACCTGGTTCCGGTCTACCAGCCCGACAGCGGCGCCCACGGCGTCTCGGCGGCGCTGGAATATGCCGTCAGCGTGCTCAAGGTGAAGCACATCGTCGTGCTTGGCCATGCCCAATGCGGCGGCATCCGCGCGTTCATCGATAAGATCCAGCCGCTGTCGCCCGGCGACTTCATCGGCAAGTGGATGCAGATGTTCATCAAGCCCGGCGAGGTGGTCGAGCAGCGCGAGCACGAGACGATGCAGGACTTCACCATCCGGATCGAGAAAGCCGCGGTGTTCCGCTCGCTCGAGAACCTGATGACGTTCCCGTTCGTGCGCGAGCGGGTACAGAACGGCGAGACGAACCTGCACGGCGCCTATTTCGGCGTCGCCGAAGGCTCGCTGTTCGTGCTCGACCGGACGACGAAGGAATTCGTGAGTGCGCGAGCTGCGAGCAGCAAATAGGCTAACTCCACTCGCTATTCGCTACTCCCTATTCGCCAATCAATCCGCCCCGTGGCCGGCGCCCCAGCGGTCCGACAAGGCCAGGATCAGGGTCGAGATCACAAACACCAGGTGGATGCCGACCAGCCATCCGAGCTTCTGCGCGTCGAAGATCGCATCGATGTTCAGGAAGGCCTTCAGCACCTGGATCGCCGAGATCGCCACGATCGAGGAAGGCAGCTTCTGCTTCAGGCCGCCGAAATCGACCTTGGTCATCCATTCCGGCCAGTCCGGATGGCCGGCGGGATCGATCCGGGAAACGAAGTTCTCATAGCCCGAGAACACCACGATCAGGATCAGATTGCCGGTCAGCGACACGTCGATCAGTGAGAGCACGCCGAGGATGATGTCGGATTCCTTGGCGTACGGCACGTGCAGGATGAACTCCCACAGCAGTGCGACGAACTTGTAGAGCAGCACCGCGAGGCTGACGACGAGACCGAAATAGAACGGCGCCATCAGCCAGCGGCTGTTGAAGATCAGGCTTTCGAAGCCGATCTCAATGCGTTTCAGCCTGGGATCAGGCCGATAGGGAACCGGCTCGTCGGTCATCGATTCCGGCTCCCCGGTCATTCACCAATCGCGACTCTCAGGCCGCCTTCTTCTTGGCGGTGAGCAGCTTGCGGTTGATCAGGCATTCGGCGATCTGCACCGCATTCAGCGCGGCGCCCTTGCGCAGATTGTCCGACACGCACCACAGCACGAGCCCGTTCTCCACCGTCGCGTCCTCGCGGATACGGCTGATATAGGTGGCGTCCTCGCCGGCAGCCTCATAGGGCGTGACGTAGCCGCCGGGCTCCGGCTTGTCGATGACGAGACAGCCTGGCGCGTTGCGGAGAATGTTGCGCGCCTCATCGGCCGAGATCGGGTTCTCGAACTCGATGTTGACCGCTTCCGAATGGCCGACGAAGACCGGCACGCGCACGCAGGTCGCGGATAGCTTGATCTTGGGATCAAGGATCTTCTTGGTCTCCGCCATCATCTTCCACTCTTCCTTGGTGTAGCCGTCCTCCATGAAGACGTCGATGTGGGGGATGACGTTGAAGGCGATGCGCTTGGGGAATTTCTTGTTGATCAGCTCGTCATTGGTGTAGACGGCCTTGGTCTGCGAGAACAGTTCGTCCATCGCGTCCTTGCCGGCACCCGAGACCGATTGATAGGTCGACACCACGACGCGCTTGATGGTCGCCTTGTCGTGCAGGGGCTTCAGCGCCACCACGAGCTGCGCGGTCGAGCAGTTCGGATTGGCGATGATGTTCTTCTTGGTGAAGCCCGCCGCCGCGTCCGCATTCACCTCCGGCACGATCAGCGGCACATCCGAATCCATGCGCCAAGCCGACGAATTGTCGATCACGACAGCACCGGCGGCGCCGATCTTCGGCGACCATTCCTTCGACACCGCGCCACCCGCCGACATCAGGCAGATGTCGACATCGGAGAAGTCGTAATGCTCGAGCGCTTTGACCTTCAGGGTCCGGTCGCCATACGAGACGTCGACGCCGACGCTGCGGCGCGAGGCCAGCGCCACCACCTCGTCAGCCGGGAATTTGCGCTCGTCCAGAATGCCGAGCATTTCCCGCCCGACATTACCGGTCGCACCCACCACCGCGACTTTGTAACCCATCGTTCACTCTCCGAGGAAAAATGCTCGCCTGCCGCATCCGGCGGCTCAAGGAAGCGCAGCGCTTCTATGCGAGAAACGCCGTTAAGACAACGTTAGTCGTAGCGCTTCGCCGGTTTGGCCGCCTGTCCAGGTGACCTGATGTAATCACTCAGGCGCCGGCCGCTACCGGCTGCGGCGTCCTTCGATGATGGCGATATCGCGGCAAGGCACTGGTTTTCATGAAACTTTTGCGCTCGCCGCGGCATTATTGCGCGCGGGTGTGGCGCATTTGACCTAGTGGCGGCAGTTGCGCCAAGGCTACAATGTGACCAAATCAGATGGGGCGACCTGCCGGCATCCGGTCGGGGCACAGTGACGAGGATGAAATGACTGCCAGATTTCCTGCTACGACCAGGTTCGCGGTATTCTTTGCCACCGCTGCGGCGGTGGTCGGTCTCCTCGCCAGCCCTGCCGATGCCCAGAGCAGGCGTCAGGACCAGCTCCGGTATGACCGCGACGGCCGGGTCACCTACGGAGGCCAAGGGCCCAACCGTTCCTACCAGCAGGGACCGCGCACGCGCGTCTTCGTGACCACGCGCTCCTGGCTCGATGCCGGCACCGAGGTGCTGCCAGGCGACCGCAAGTTCCAGGACTACGCCTTTCCGTCGCCGTTCGGGTACCCGGACTTCGCGCGGGAAAACCTCAATCGGCCGATCGATCGCCAGCCACTCAACCCGCCGTCGGATCTGGGCGGCGAGCCGACCAGGTTCCCGCTGTATTGAGCGCCTGTAGCCCGGATGGAGCGCAGCGTAATCCGGGATAAGTCTCTGAACTGCACCCCTTATCGTGAGACACGATAATCAGGGACAGGAGCCCGCCGCTTGAGGCGGCAGGGCGGGTTGATGGGTTAGGGCCAGGTTGCGGGGCTGCTGCGCAGCAGCCCCGCAACCTGGTA
>NZ_JBEGDB010000414.1:0-5118 GCF_043638955.1 Bradyrhizobium sp. 31Argb
CAGATCAAAGCTTCGCAGCCATGATCCATCTGACCGCTGCCGTGATAAACTCCCGATGAATCCCAACAGACCCTAGCCGTCACGAAACTGTCAGCGGCGTGTAACACGCGCCTCCCAGAACTCCGCCGCGTTCATCTTCAGGGGAGATCAACATGCGCAAATCACTGCTCTGCTCCGTCGCGTCCATCGTGCTGCTCTCGGGAGCTGCCTTCGCGCAAGGCGAGGGCGAATATCCGGCGACCCTCAAGGGCCACGCCGTGCTTCCGGCGGAAAGCTTCATCGACGCGCCTGCCGATGCACCCAACGATCTCAAGACCTCCGGCAAATACACCACCGGCCGCCGCGTCGACGCAGTCGGCACCGTGATGGGCAAGTCCTACGAGCGGCCGACCGGCGTCTCGCTTCCGTTCAAGGGCCAGCCGCTGCAGGGCCATTCCGGCATCAAGGTGATGGCGGACGGCACGTTCTGGGTGCTCACCGACAACGGCATGGGCTCGCGCTACAACTCGCCGGATTCGATGCTGTACCTGAACCGGCACAAGATCGACTGGGCGAGCGGCAAGGTCGAGCGTCAGGAAACCGTGTTCCTGCACGATCCCGACAAGAAGGTGCCGTTCCGCATCGTGCATGAGGACACCGCCAAGCGCTATCTCACCGGCGCCGATTTCGACACCGAAGGCTTCCAGATCATCGGTGATACGTTCTGGATCGGCGACGAGTTCGGACCCTACGTGATCAAGGCCGACAAGACCGGCAAGGTGCTGGCGGTGTTCGAGACGACCGCCGATGGCAAGCCGGTGCGCTCGCCCGATCACTGGTCGGTGCAGTCGCCGGGCGCGCCGGGCGCGAGCTACACCACCGTCAACTTGCGCCGCTCCAAGGGATATGAGGGCTTTGCGTCCTCGAAGGACGGCAAGTTCCTGTACGGCCTGCTCGAGGGCCCGCTGTGGGATGCCGAGAAGAAGGACTGGGAGAAGGTCGACGGCAAGGAAGCCTCACGCATCCTCGAGTTCGACGTCGCGAACGAGAAATTCACCGGCCGCTACTGGCAGTATGTGTTCGAGCAGAACGGCAATGCCATCGGCGACTTCAACATGATCGACCCGACCCAGGGCCTGATCATCGAGCGCGACAATGGCGAAGGTACCGCGGACAAGGCCTGCCCGCAGGGACAACGCGGCGAGAACTGCTTCCCGGATCTCGCCAAGTTCAAGCGCGTCTACAAGATCGAGCTGTCGGATGCCAATGTCGGCAAGCCCGTGCGCAAGGTCGGCTATATCGACCTGATGAAGATCCGCGATCCCGACAAGAAGGCGAAGAAGCCACTCAATGACGGCGTGCTGACCTTCCCGTTCTTCACCATCGAGAACGTCGACAAGGTCGACGACACCCATATCATCGTCGGCAACGACAACAACCTGCCGTTCTCCTCGAGCCGCGATCCCAACAAGGCCGACGACAACGAGTTCGTGCTGCTGGAAGTCGGCGACTTCCTGAAGGCGAAGTGAGCTCTGCTCCCTCTCCCCGTTCTTCACGGGGAGAGGGTCGGGGTGAGGGGCTCTCTCCACGATCACGGTGACAGACGTGTTCGCGGAGAGAGCCCCTCACCCGGATTGCTTCGCAATCCGACCTCTCCCCGCAAGAGCGGGGCGAGGTAAGAACCGCTCATCCCGCCGGCGTCATGACGACGCCCTTGTCCTTGGGCCAGCGGATGCGCCAGGCGAAGTTGATGTCCTTGAGCTCGCCGGGCTTCGCATCGAATGTCCATTGCAGCACGCCGCGCTTGTCGCGCAGATTGGTCGCGGTCGGCGGCGTGGTCTGCGGCAGCATCTCGACCACGATCTCCTCGTTCTCGCTGACCGGGAGCTGATCCTCGATCGCGACACGGATCGGGAAATCATGGCCGTTGCGCACGCTGGTCTTGAACGAGCGTTCGTCGGTCTTCGACGTCGTCACGATCAGGCCCGCCGAGCCCTCGTTGCGCTTCACCACCGAGCGCTCGATCTTGACCTTGTCGTCGGCGCCGAAGCCGAGCCGCACGGTTTCATCCTTGCCTGCGGAAGCGATCTTGCCGCGGCCGACGAACACGCCGTCGCGATAGATTGCGACGCGGCCGGGCAGCAACGGCGCGTCCTCGACCTGCTTGAAGCTCGCCTCCAGGAACGCCGTCGGATCAATCACCGGCACGGCGCGGATCGTCAGCTCGGGCGCGATCACGCTGCTTCCGATGCGCAGGCTCTTCGCCCCTTCGCTGGCCCCAAGGCTGACGCGACCAGGGATTTTGAAGGTGGCCTGGAAGTCGCCGATCTCGGCCACCGCCTGCTGCTCGTCGGCGCGCTCACGCGCATCGAGCGCGTCGGCGGCCTTTGCGGCCGACGTCGAGCGCAGTGCGGGCGCCGGCCGCGCCAGTTCCGGCACGGCGCTCGACAGCGGCACCGGGCGCGGCGGCTGAGGATATTGCACGAGCAGCGAATTCAATTCGGGCGCGCTGCCGCCGCGGGCAATGCGCACGGTGAAGACGCCGAGCGCGACATTCGACCAGTCCTCGCCGGTCGACTGCGTGATCTCGGCGCGGCGCACCAGCTCCAGCGAGGGTTTTCGGTCCTTGGCGCCGGTATCGAGGCGTGCGTCATAGATCGGCGCCCAGCGCGCATTGCGCACCGAATAGGTGACGCGCAGGGTGGCTTTCGTGGCAGTCGCGGCAGCGAGGTCGATACGGACCTCGAGCTTGCTCGGCGGCTTGGCGGCGCGGTCGGATTCCAGCCGCGCGATCTCGCGGTCGATGTCGCGCTGCTTGCGCTCGGCTTCACGGGTCGCGGTATCGGCGATCGCGATCTCCTCGGAAACGGCGGCAAAAGCGGCGCGCCATTCGGACAGCGGCCGCGCCTCGCCCTTTTCGCCGATGCCGACCGGAGCGGCTTCGGCAAAACGCTCGGCGAACTGGCGGCGCGCCTTGGCGGCGTCGATCGCCCCTTGCAGATTGGCGCGCTCATCCTTCAACGCCTCGATCCGCTTGTCGAGCTCGGGCAGGTTCACCGGCGGCGCCGCCCGCGGCTGCCGCGTGTCGATCGAGCCGATCGTCAGCTTGCTGTCCGCGTCGCCTTCGACACGCAGTGAGGATGGGTCGAGCGACAGCGGGAAATCCTTGGCGACCAGCGTGCTGTCGCCGGACGGCAGATCGAGCGTGATGACGCGGGTGACGCTCGCGCCATCGGGATAGACGGTCACCGCATCCACCATCGAAGCGGCATCGACGTCAGCCGCCCGCGCAGGCAAAGCGGCAAGCGCGGTGACCAGCACCAGGCTGGTAGTGACAAGACAATTGGCAGTCAAACGCATTGGATCCCTTTCCTGCATTGCGCGCAGACTTCACCCGATCCGGCACCGCCGGACAGTGGCTGATGTCACACCCCCATCGGTGGTGAGACGCAGCGAGAAAAGAACCGGTTCGATTGGGGTTTGCGTGAGATGCGCTGGCGAAGCCGAAATGGCTGTTGCGGTATCCCGTTGCGCAGACGCATACCTCACCGTCATGCCCCGCGCAGGCGGGGCATCCAGTACGCCGCGGCCCCTCAGCAAAGCGCTGACGTCTCTGGAATACTGGATCGTCCGCCTTCGCGGACGATGACGCGAGGAGAGAGCGTCGCGCACATAAAAAAGCACGGCGCTTGGGGCGCCGTGCTTTGGTTCATGTGGCGTTCAGCCGAGCCGTTCTCAGCTATAGATCTCGAACAATCCGGCGCCGCCCTGGCCGCCGCCGATGCACATGGTGACGACGCCCCACTTGGCCTTGCGGCGGCGGCCTTCCTGCAGCAGGTGGCCGGTGAGGCGCGCGCCGGTCATGCCGAAGGGGTGGCCGATCGCGATCGAGCCGCCGTTGACATTGTACTTCTCGGGATCGATGCCGAGCTGGTCGCGGCAGTACAGGCACTGGCTGGCGAAGGCTTCGTTGAGCTCCCAGAGATCGATATCGTCGATCTTCAGGCCATGGCGCTTCAACAGCTTCGGCACCGCAAAGACCGGGCCGATGCCCATCTCGTCCGGCTCGCAACCGGCGGTCGCCCAGGCGACGAAGCGGCCCAGCGGCTCCAGCCCGCGCTTCTCGGCGTCCTTGGCTTCCATCAGCACCACGGCGGCGGCGCCGTCGGAAAGCTGGCTGGCATTGCCGGCGGTGATGCACTTGCCGGCGCCCCTCACCGGCTCGAGCTTGGCAAGACCCTCAATCGTCGTCTCGGGACGGTTGCACTCGTCGCGGTCGACGACATAGTCCTTGATGCTCTCTTCCTTCGTCACCTTGTCGACCACCTTCATCTTGGTCTTCATCGGGACGATCTCGTCCTTGAACTTGTTGGCCTGCTGCGCGGCCGCCATGCGGCGCTGCGACTCCAGCGAAAACTCGTCCTGGTATTCGCGGCTCAGCTTGTAGCGCTCGGCGACGATGTCGGCGGTGTCGATCATCGCCATGAAGATGTCGGGCGCGGTCTTGAGCAGCTCGGGATCGACCGATTCCTTCGGCGTGCCGCCGCCGGGAATCGAGATGCTCTCGACGCCGCCGGCAACGATGCATTCAGCGCCATCGGAACGGATCGAGTTGGCGGCCATCGCGATGGTCTGAAGCCCCGAGGAGCAGAAACGGTTCACCGAGACGCCGGCGGTCGACTTCGGCAGGCCGGCGAGCAGCGCGGCCTGACGGCCGATATTCGGCGCGCCGTGGGCGCAATTGCCGAGATAGCAGTCCTCGACATATTCCTTGTCGACGCCGGCGCGCTCGACGGCATGCTTGATGGCGTGCGCCGCCAGCGACATCGGCGGAGTGATGTTGAACCCGCCGCGGGCGGACTTCGCCAGTCCCGTGCGTGCATAGGAAACGATAACGGCTTCACGCATTGTGTTTTCTCCCTTGTTAGGACGGCCTGATATGACCGGTCTTGGCCCATTCGTACACAGATTTTGTCGGCCGCCAAACGACAAACGCCGCCTCCGATGCGGAGGCGGCGTCATGTTCCGCAGGTCGGAATATGTGGGTCGAACGACGCGACCGCCTTCCCTTCTCCCCTTGTGGGAGAAGGTGGCGCGGGTCCTGACCGGCTACATGGGTAACAGAATAGACCGGCGACA
>NZ_JBEGDB010000415.1:0-5111 GCF_043638955.1 Bradyrhizobium sp. 31Argb
GGGAATCCTCGTCGCCGAGCCCATCGCATTGCCAGCGGTTTTCGCCGAGAGGATCGCGCGTCATCACATGTTCAGGTACTTCGGCCCCTGAACGGGCTCTGGACTCCCTCACGCCGGTGGGCAGGATCGATTGCAGGTGACTATGCAAAGACCAGTAAACCATCTCCCTCCGTCATCCCAGATGCCAATATAGTCCCCTCGACCACCTCCGACGCGGATTTCTGGCCGGATCGTACCGCGTCCGCATCCGAGCCCCGGCCGCGCAGGTCCCAGAAAGCGCCGTCAACGGTTCCAGATGGGGCGCAAAGCCCCTTGCGCGGACGCGGCGCACGCTTGCCATCCGCTTGCTTACGGCCATTGCCGACCTGGCCTAATTCCTGCGATATGGTCGAACCGACGGCGCGCTTCGGCGATCGCCTTCATGCCTCGGAAGAAACGGGCCGTGATACGTTTGTGACGCGAATCCAATGATGCAAACTTATGAGTAAGTTCGTGTAGGCGTTAGCCGCGAAGCTTGTAAGAGAGGCCGCGTCAGCTCGCCGTCAGCCTCATTGATTATTCTTGTCCGTGATAGACACAACCTTCATGCGAGACGAAAATCGAGATGCACAATCGAATCGACCAATCATCAACGTACCTTCGGCAAAATGACGCACTGAACAATTCGTTCAACAGCAACAGCTTCGATGAACAACTTGCCGATCTTGCACGGCACAACGATCTGTCGCCTGAGGATCGACCCGAAAGAATGGGGTGCTGCGCCAGTAGGGCAGACGCCTCGGATCCTGCGAGGATGAGCACATCCGTGTTCCAATACAGGACTGCCGAATTGCCGAATGCGAATGTCGAAAACATCTGCGTTGGGCTGGCCGCCGAATGGCTTACCAACCGCGCGCAAAGCCCAGCATCACGAATGCGTGCCCTGTTGCCTCGATCGAGTGGATACCGCTCAGCGGCCGTGACCCAAGAAAACTATGAAGATGTCATCAGGTCCTTGCGATCGCAAGGTGTCGAGGGCTTTGAAGCTAACTTTAGGGCGCGGGCAGCCGTGTTCGCGGACGCGGGTTTACGACCATCCGAAGGAGGCAATACATACGCCTTCGACAATTCTGACGAATTCTCGGAAATGAAGGACAAGATCGTATCCAATGAGAGAATGTATTTGCTCAGCTTGAGTTTTGAGCGCGGAGGACGCACGGAAAAACACTTGGTTGCGACGTCAGCGTCGGATGGGATAGTGACGCTGTTCGACCCAAACTATGGCGAATTCACCATTCCGCAAGGGGATGTGAATGACTTCTTCGGAAGCCTCGCAAATCGCTACAGAAGTCCCCCCAACAGCATGGAATTGCGGAGTATCACCACGCAAAGGATACGGGTTGAGTAACAACTTGCAGATGCGAAGTTGCATTTCGATCCGTAAGGCAACTAAATCGGCCTCCTGACATTCGGCAAGAGTTGAGCCCCGGCGTTTAAGATAGCCGGGGCTATTCTTGCGGCGCACCATCCGAGATGTGGTAGAATCCGGAGCCGCGCAATCTCCGACATTGCGAAGCTAGTACCCACTTTTCTTGGATCGTGAGTCGTGATTCAAGATATGGATGATACCCGAAGCAAGAGAAGTCCACCTTTCGAGGAAAGATAGCAAGGTGCTTGAGGCGTGTTGTCGCTCGCCGACGACATTGCAGCGCGATTTGAAGCGGGCGCGGATCGTTCTGTTGGCGGCGGCCGGGCGCAGCACCCGGTCGATCGCCAAGGAAGTTGGGGTCCAGCCGCGGATTGTCAGCCTTTGGCGGCATCGCTATGCCGACTAAGGCCTTGAAGGGCTGCAAGACAAGCCGCGACCCGGCAAGAAGCCGATCTATACGAAGACGACCGACAAGCGGATTCTGAAGCTGCTGGATAAGCCGCCCCCGCAAGGGTTCGAGCGCTGGACCGGCCCTCTGCTGGCCGAGGCGCTAGGCGATGTTGACGTCCAATATGTTTGGCGGTTCCTGCGCAGTCACACGATTGACCTCGCGGCTCGCAAGTCCTGGTGTGAGAGCAACGACCCGAACTTTACGGCCAAAGCCGCCGATGTTGTCGGCCTTTACGTCGCCCCGCCGGCGAAGGCCATTGTGCTATGCGTGGACGAGAAGCCCTCGATCCAGGCCTTGGAGCGAGCGCAGGGCTATCTGAAGTTGCCCAATGGCCGCGCCTTGACTGGTCAGAGCCACGATTACAAGCGGCATGGCACCACAACGCTGTTTGCGGCGCTCGAAGTCGCCACCGGAAAGATCATCGTGTCATTCGGCCTGCAATATTGGCTCTGACTCATATGTGGAACGGCCCGGGCTGCAAGATCTTTCTCTGGTTGAACAAGGGATGACGGTGCGGTCATATGTTCGGCCTGTAAACGCGGCGCCTGGCCGCTGGCCACGATGATATCCGCGGAAGCAATCGCCCAATCAATTTCTCGCGCTCGAAGCGCAGTGAGTCAGGCGGTCTGATTGCTACCGGGAATGTCGTCATTCGAGTCGTCCGTGAAGAATGCGGATCAGCTTGAGAGAAAGGCAGCAATTGTCTGGATGAAGTATTCGATTTTGCAGGAAAGCGGGGTGTTGGACTTCGCTTTCTTGCGTTTTGGGATTTTGCTTTTGGGCGATTCGTGATTCCCTGACGTCGTCGTCGACATTGGGGCATGCGATGAGCAAACCGCGGGATGATCGCCAGAAAGACCTGCTGCTTCCGGCGCTCGATCAGATCATCGACATGGGGCATCCGCTGGTGCGGTTGGCGGCGCTGATCGACTGGAAGTTTCTGGATGAGCGCTTCAGTTCAGTGTGCCAAGGAGGGTCGGGACAGCCGGGCTTGCCGACGCGGCTCGTAGCCGGCCTGTTCATTCTGAAGCACATGCACAGCCTGTCAGATGAGGTGCTGTGCGCCCGTTGGATCGAGAACCCCTACTACCGATACTTCTGCGGGGAATTGAGCTTCTGCCACCGTCTACCGTTCGATAGATCGTCGATGACCCGTTGGCGCCAGCGGCTCGGCGAAGAACAGCTCGTTGCGCTGATCCAGGAAAGTCTGTCGGTGGCACACAAGACTGGCGCGATCGGCCGCAAGGACCTGGAGCGGGTGGTCGTCGGTCGAGTAGCCCCGGGGAATTGCACCCCGAGGCTCTCACGAAACCGGACGTGAACCTCTCGATTCATCCGGCTTCTATCTTCCAGCCGCAGGTCGAATGCCGACTCGCCACAAATAGAGTAGGTTCGGATCGCGCTGTGCGAGCCGTCCCAACCAATATACCGAGGCGACTTTCCGGCCTTTCAACCGCTTGTATTTCCGCCTCGTCCAACGGGCGAGCGCGTCGTTTACGTGACGAAGGACGTTGACACATTCCGTCCGGTAAAACCGTCCGTAATAGTTCAGCCATCCTTGCACGACAGGATCAATCAGCTTGGCGAGTTCTTCAAGACTCCAGTGGTTTCGCGTCGAACCCAGTCGCCATGAGCGAATGGTTTGTCGGATTCCTTTGGCAGCCTTGTTGCTGATTGCCGGGAGGAAGTTGAGGAACTTCTCGCCCTTTCGATCGCGAGCGCTGCGCGGCTGGAAGGTGTAGCCAAGGAAGTCGAACGAGATGTGTTCGCATTCCTTTCTCCGTTTATTATCCTTGCAGTAGACGATCCGGGTTTTCTCCGGATGGAGCTCCAGACCGCATTCCGCAAGACGTTTTCGGATCGCCTCCATCACGGTTCGAGCCTCGCTTTCAGTTCTGCAATGGACTATCGCATCGTCAGCGTATCTTTCGAAACACAACAAGGGAAGGTCCGCTGCATCCAGTGATCGAATGCATAGTGCAGAACCAAATTTGCGAGCAGCGGTGAAACCACTGAACCCTGAGGGGTTCCGCGTGTTCTCTCCACTAGGATTCCGTCTTCTTTCTCCACGGGAGCTTGCAGCCACCGCTTTACGTAGAGACGAATCCAGCTCAGTTCCGTGTGGTGGGCGACGGCCTTTTCGATCAGGTGCCAAGGAATCGAGTCGAAGAACGACTTGATATCAAGGTCGATAACCCAGTCGAATTTCCAGCAACGCTTTCGCGCTGTCCCCACTGCGTCAAGCGCCGAACGGCCGGGCCGATAGCCGTAGGAGTCGGGATGGAATATTGGTTCCATCGTCGGCTCCATAACCATCTTTGCAACCGTCTGAGCCACGCGGTCAGCTATAGAGGGTATTCCTAACGGACGCTTCCCTCCATTAGCCTTGGGAATTTCCACGAGACGGACGGGAGGCGGAAAGTATGTCCCCGACGACAGTCGATTCCAGATCTTGTAGAGGTTTCTCTTCAAGTCCTTTTCGAATTCCTCGATGGAGACCCCGTCCACACCCGCTGACCCGCGGTTCGCTTTCACCTGTTTCCAAGCTTCCCAAACGAGATGTTTGGGGATCTGATACGACTTTGCCTCAGTCATCGGCTCCTCCCGTTTCCGGTTGGCGTGTGACTTTGGCTGGAAGATCGGGTCCCTTCGCTCCGCCCGTATTACCGGGCCTCATCACTATTACGAACCCGTCCGCCCCTGCGTCGCGCATTGGTACTCTGCCCTCGGCGGGTCCGCCGCCTTTGGGGTCTCCCTTGGCATCGCGACGCAGGTTCCCATGTTCCGCGCAAGAGCCTGCCATCGGGATCACGCCGCCTCTACACCGGTTGCCGCCCGGCCAATAGACAGGCTCTCGCCGCGCTTGATCCCAGGAGGTGGTATCGCCCCTGGTTTCGACAACACCTGAACTGTACTTTCGATGCATCATCGGCGGTTTACTTGCGTTCGTCTTCCCGTGGCTCACCTGACGGGCTGATTGCCCGCCTTTTCCAGCAACGCTCACCACCTCAGCCATTGAGCTAAAGCAGCTTGTGGGGGTTTGGACTCTGATCCTGCAATCCGAGTCCGAGGGGCCTGCCCTCATCTCTTGCGCAGCAAGGCTGCTCGGAAGATGGTCTACATACCCAACCTCCTTCTTCGCGCCGTCATGGCGCACATACCACGGTGCAGCCTAGGCTCTGAACGCGTCGGAATCGTAGGCCGCATCCGCCATGACGAACTCGGCCGCAAGGCCCTCGACGAGGGGCTGGG
>NZ_JBEGDB010000416.1:0-5099 GCF_043638955.1 Bradyrhizobium sp. 31Argb
TGCCTGCGTCCACGATCTTCGAATCATGGTTGCCCATGGATTCAGAATCCTCAGTCAATTACAACTGTAATGCTAGGTTGCGACGGCGCAGTTGCCACTTTATGATGCGTTCCCAACTCGGTGACGCCCTTTAAGGAATCCGCTTATCGGATCATCCCCGGGCGCGACCCGGTTCCCCTCCTTTTCAAACAAGTTGGACCCATGCTTCGAGGAATTCGGACAGCCTCATCAAACTGGCTCGGCAAGATTATCATGGCCGTGGTGATGGGCGTTTTGATTGTCAGTTTCGGAATCTGGGGCATCGCCGACATCTTCAAGGGATTTGGCCAGTCGACGCTCGCCACGGTTGGCGGCACCGAAATCTCGACCGAGCAATTCCGTCAGATCTACACCGACCGGTTGCAGCAGATCGGCCGCCAGATCGGCCGTCCTTTGACCCCAGACCAGGCGCGCGCCTTCGGCTTCGACCGCCAGGTGCTGCAGCAGACGATCGCGGAAGCGGCCCTCGACGAGGAGGCCAGGCGGCTTCGTCTCGGCCAGTCCCGGGACGAGACGATGCGCGCGATCTACAACGATCCGAACTTCAAGGGGCTGAACGGCCAGTTCGAGCCGCAGCGCTTCCAGTCCGTGATCCGCCAGTTCGGCTACACCGAGCAGCGCTATCTCGCCGAGCAGCGCCGCGTCGGCCTCCGCCGCCAGATCGCCGGCACGATCGGAGCGGGCATCGAACCGCCGAAGACCTTGATCGAGGCGCTGGTCCGCTATCAGAACGAGCAGCGCTCGATCGAATACATCAAGCTCGACGCGGCGCAGGCCGGCACCATCGACCCGCCCTCGCCCGAGGCGCTCGCCGCCTATTTCGAGGATCACAAAGCCCAGTTCCGTGCGCCCGAATTCCGCAAGATCGCCTTCGTCGTCGTGACGCCCGAAGAGATCGGCAAGTGGACCGAGGTCTCCGACGAGGATGCGAAGAAGATATTCGAGCAGCGTCGCAACCAGCTCGGCACGCCGGAGAAGCGCGAGATATCGCAGATCGTGTTTCCGAACGTGGAGGAAGCCACTGCCGCACGTGCGCGGCTGACCTCGACCACCTCGTTCGATGACATCGCCAAGGAGCGCAACCTCAACCTGACCGACGTCGATCTCGGCATGGTCGCGAAGTCGGCGATCCTCGATCCGGCGGTGGCGGATGCGGCGTTCTCGCTGCCCTCGGGCGAAGTCAGCCAGCCGGTGCAGGGCCGCTTTGGCGTGGCGCTGGTCAAGGTCGGCAAGATCGAGCCGGGCACGACACCGACCTATGAGAGCATGGCGGGCGAGATCAAGAAGCAGATCGCGGCCGAGCGCGCCCGCGAGAAGGTCGCCGATCTCCACAACAAGATGGAGGACGAGCGCGGCGGCGGCGCCAACCTCGTCGAGGCGGCGCAGAAGCTTGGGCTCACCGCCGTCACCATCGACGCCGTCGACCGCTCGGGACGCATGCCGAACGGCCAGCCCGTGGCGAACATTCCAACCGGGCTAGATGTGGTTTCGCAGGCCTTTGGCAGCGATGTCGGCGTCGACAACGAGCCGATCCAGTTCCGCGGTGGCTACGTCTGGTACGACGTGCTCGGCGTGACGCCGTCGCGCGAGCGCAGCCTCGACGAGGTGCGCGCCCAGGTCGAGGCGAAATGGCGCGAGGACCAGATCGCGACCAGGCTGCGCGACAAGGCGACCGAGATCGTCAAGAAGGTCGAGGCCGGCGGCAAGCTCGCCGACGAAGCCTCCACGCTCGGCGTCAAGCTCGAGACATCAGATAAATTCCGCCGCGACGCCTCGCTGCCGGGCGTGCCCGAGAGCGTGGTCGCGGCGGCCTTCCGCACCGCCAAGGATGGCGTCGGTCAGGCCACGGGCACCGGCGGCGAGCGCGTCGTCTTCCGTGTCACCGACATCATCGTGCCGCCGGTCGATCTCTCGTCCGAGGAGGTGAAGAAGTTGAAAGAAGCGCTGCAGCGCGGATTGACCGACGAGCAGGTCGCGCAATACGTCAACAAGATCGAACACGACATCGGAACCACAATCAATCAGGCCGCCTTCGCACAGGTGACGGGCGCAAATAACAACTGAGCATGATCCGGAAAAGTGGGAACCGGTTTTCCGATCGGATCATGCGTCACTGAATCACGAGCCAGCACGCGATGGACGACCTGAAATCGATAATTGCGAAAGTCGCCACCGGCGCAACCTTGTCGCGCGACGAAGCGGCAAGCGCCTTCGACAGCATGATGTCGGGCGAAGCCACGCCCTCACAGATGGGCGGCCTCCTGATGGCCTTGCGCGTCCGCGGCGAGACCGTTGACGAGATCACCGGCGCGGTGTCGGCGATGCGCGGCAAGATGCTGCGGGTGACGGCGCCTGCCGAAGCCGTCGACGTGGTCGGCACCGGCGGCGACGGTTCCGGCTCCGTGAACGTCTCGACCTGCGCCTCTTTCATTGTCGCCGGCACAGGCGTGCCGGTCGCAAAACATGGCAACCGCGCGCTGTCGTCGCGCTCGGGCGCCGCCGACGTGCTGGCCTCGCTCGGCGTCAAGATCGATCTTACGCCCGCCGAGGTCGGCCGCTGCGTCCAGGAAGCAGGCATCGGCTTCATGTTCGCCCCCGCCCATCACCCGGCCATGAAGAATGTCGGCCCGACCCGGGTCGAGCTTGCGACCCGCACCATCTTCAACCTGCTCGGCCCGCTCTCCAATCCCGCCGGCGTGAAGCGGCAGATGGTCGGGGTGTTCTCGCGGCAATGGGTACAGCCCTTGGCGCAGGTCCTGAAGAACCTCGGCTCGGAAGCGGCCTGGGTGGTGCACGGCTCCGACGGGCTGGACGAGATCACCCTCACCGGCCCGACCTTCGTCGCGGCGCTGGAAGACGGCGATATCAGAACCTTCGAAGTCACTCCGGATGATGCCGGCTTTGGCCGCGTCGGCGGCGAGGCGCTGAAGGGCGGCGATGCCGATGCCAATGCGATGGCGCTCTCGAGCGTGCTCAATGGCAAGCCGAGCGCCTATCGGGATGTCGCGCTGCTCAACGCCGCCGCGGCGCTGATCGTCGCCGGTCGTGCCAAAGATTTGAAGGAAGGCGTCGCGCTGGCGACCAATTCGTTGGATAGCGGTGCTGCGGCCGCGAAGCTCAAGCACCTGATCGCGGTTTCAAACAGCTAGAGCATGATCCGGAAAAGTGGAAACCGGTTTTCCGAAAAGATCATGCTCAAAAATATAGGGCGATCGCGATGTCCGATATCCTGAAGAAGATCGAAGCCTACAAGCGTGAGGAGATCGCCGCCGCCAAGCGCGCGCATCCGCTTTCCGAGATCGAGGCGCGCGCCAGGGCGGCGTCGCCGCCACGCGGGTTCGTGCGCGCGATCCGTGAGAAGCATGCTCGCGGCGATTACGCGCTGATTGCCGAGATCAAGAAGGCCTCGCCATCGAAGGGGTTGATCCGCGCCGATTTCGATCCCCCTGTCCTCGCCAAGGCCTATGAGGCCGGGGGCGCGGCCTGCCTGTCGGTGCTGACGGACACGCCCTCGTTCCAGGGCCATCTCGATTTCATGGTCGCGGCGCGCGCGGCGACCAATCTGCCGGTGCTGCGCAAGGATTTCATGTTCGACACCTATCAGGTGGTCGAGGCGCGCGCGCACGGCGCCGACTGCATCCTGATCATCATGGCCGCACTCGATGACGCCGCAGCCAAGGATATCGAGGATTCCGCGCTCGCGCTCGGCATGGACGTGCTGGTCGAAATCCACGACGGCGCCGAACTCGACCGCGCGCTGAAGCTCCGCTCGCCGATGATCGGCGTCAACAACCGCAATCTCCGCACCTTTGAGACCACGCTCGCCACCAGCGAGGCCTTAGCGCCGCTGATCCCGAAGGAGCGGCTGATGGTCGGCGAAAGCGGCATCTTCACGCCGGACGATCTGGCCCGGCTCGAACGCGTGGGCATGTCGACCTTCCTGGTCGGCGAGAGCCTGATGCGTCAGGCCGATGTAACAGCGGCAACCCGCGCGCTGCTGACGCGCCAAAGCGTGCCGCGCGCCACTGGAACCCGTTAGAGCGATGGCGGAGAAGTCGAAGGGCGGCCCTGCCCTCACCCATATCGATGCCAGCGGCGAGGCACGGATGGTCGACGTCTCCGCCAAGCCCGCGACCGAGCGCACCGCGGTCGCCGAAGGCCGCGTGGTCATGAGCAAGGCGACGCTCGAGCTGATCGTCTCCGGCAACGCGAAAAAGGGCGACGTGCTCGGCACTGCCCGCATTGCCGGCATCATGGCGGCCAAGCGCACCTCGGAACTGATCCCGCTCTGCCATCCGCTCGCGCTGTCGAAAGTGACGGTCGATATCGAGCCGGACGAGAAGCTGCCGGGCTGCATCGTGCAGGCGACCGTCAAGGTCACCGGCCCGACCGGCGTCGAGATGGAGGCGCTGACCGCGGTCTCGGTCGCCTGCCTCACCATCTACGACATGATCAAGGCGGTGGAACGCGGCGTCCGCATCGAAGGGATCCATCTCGTCGAGAAGCAGGGCGGCAAGTCCGGCCACTACCGCGCCGACGATCGCTGATTCAAATGGTGTTCGCCACGACCGTCCTGTCACGCGGCTGTGACCCGGCAGCTCGGAGTGCGTCGCCGCTTACGGTGTTACATTTGGCGTGACCTCCCGCGAAGGAGCAACGCCATGTGGGCCTTCAAGCTTCTTGGTGCGGCCGTAGCGCTCTGCGTCGTCAGCGCGCCGGCAATGGCACAGCAGGTGATTTCCGAGCCCGGCTATTGCGCGCAGTTCTACCCCTACGCCAATTGCCAGAACAAAGGTCCGGGCAACCCCTATACAGGCGGCTATCAGCGCTACATCGGCCAGGGTGACGGGATGTGGGCTCAGGATCCGCCGATCCGGTCGGCCGGCAAGCGGCCGCGAAGCCACCGCTCCGATTCATCCGCCATCCGCGCGCGCTGAACCGAATTGAATGCGGTCGGGGCGACGTCAAGTCGAATGCTCGACAGTAGATTCCATGGGGCGGTGAGCGCGCCCTTTCCGGTAGGTTTGGGTTTCCACACTCGAACCATCGGAGAGTCTGAT
>NZ_JBEGDB010000417.1:0-5086 GCF_043638955.1 Bradyrhizobium sp. 31Argb
AGGTCCTCCTTGCCGACCAGTTGACCTGTTACCCATGTCGCCGGTCTATTCTGTTACCCATGTAGCCGGTCAGGACCTCGGCATGCGTCTCTCCCTCGGGGCGCAACACGCCGTCGCGCCCTTGTTTCAACGATTCGATTGATCGACCTGTAACGTCAGGTCAGGCTACGATCTCCACGATCTGGTTCTTACCGGAGCGGATCACTTGGTGAACGAACGATCGGTTGAGCTGATCGCCACGATCGTTGAAGTCCACGGTTGCGCCGGCGCCCACGAAATTGATCTTCTTGCCGGCGCGGACCATCTCGAGCGCGCGGACGATGTCGTCGACATTCTCCCCTGGCGGGTTGCAGACCTCGCGGATCGATTTAACCCACACCGCCGCTTCCGTAGATTTGGCGTGCTCCATCGCCAGCGCCGTTACGCATATCTGGTCGTGGGTATTTCCCGCGAACAGGAACGCGGTCCCATCCGGAGCCCCCATCTCCTTGACGAACTTCTTGTACGCGTCTTGTACGCGGCCGATTCCAACGGCGGCCCTGGTTGAAGGTGATGGATGCCCTCGGAGACCTCGTTCGGAACGCTCTTGATGAAGGCGCCGTCGGCGTCGGCGCCGGTTCCGAGCGCAACAATTTTGGAGCGGAAGCCGCCGCGGTAGGCTTCCTTGGCGATCGCCACGAAATCCGTGAGCAGCGACGCGCAGAACACGCCGTCCGGCTCCGAGCCGAACGCCTTCTCCACTTCGGCGCGGTAGGACGCCTGATTGGGATTGTACATGACCACCTCGACGACGGTGCCGCCGCGCTTGGTCATTTCCTGCTTGAACGGCTCGATCATCGCGACCACGAACGGGTTCTGCTGTGCGAGAATGGCGACTTTCTTCAAATTGAGGCTCGTCATCACCTTGGCGCCGGCCGGCCCCCATTGCGAACTTTTCGCCTGGAAGCGATAGACAAGACCCTTGTTGTCGCCATCGGTGATGCCGTCGGCGGAGGCGGACACCATCTGCACCTTGCTGGCCGCCAGAATCAGCGGCTTGGCGGCGAGCGCTTCCGGACTGCCCCAGAAGCCGCCGACGACCTCCACCTTGTTGACGTCAAGCAGCTTGCGTGTTGCCGTGACGCTGGTTGTCGCGCTCGTCTCGGAATCCTCGATGTAAAGCTGAAGCTTGCGGCCGCCGAGAACGCCGCTGGCATCGTTGATCGTCTTCACCACGAGGTCCGCCGCCTTCTTCATATCGGGTCCATAGGGACCCGTGGCCCCCGTGAAGGGCAGCACCATTCCGATCGGAATCTCACCGGCCCCCAGCGCGAAGCCGGGCCTTACAGCGAGTCCCGCCAACGACACGCCCATTATGCCAACGAGTTGGCGCCGATTAAGCATCCAATCCGACTTCGTCATCATTCAAGCTCCTGTGTCTGGGATTCCGATTCCTGTCGTTCGAAAACCGCAAGCGCACGGCCGTCGTCGATCTGCAATGCGTCGTTGAAGCGGTTGAAGAATCCGGCAAGCGCGACGCGCAGCGTGAGTTCCACGATCTGACTGTCGCTGAAGCAGGCGCGGAGACGTTCGAACACGCCGTCCCGGATCTGCCCCGCCTTTTGCGTGATCAACGTGGCGTATTCGATCACCAGCCGGTCGGTGTCATCAAAGTCAGGATGATCGCCGGCAGGCAGCGTGGCGATCGCCGCATCCGAGATGCCCTCGATCCGGAGGACGGGAGAATGGCTCGCGACACAGAAGGCGCAGGCGTTGAGCTTCGACGTTACGACGATGGCAAGCTCGACATAGCGCCAGGGCACGCCACCCCGTACCTTGAGCTCCATCAGCATTCGGTAGAGATGATCGAGAGCGGGAGGAACGTGAGCGAGAATCGCGGCCTGATCCTGAAACGGCCCAAATTTGACGAACCTCTCATAGACCTCGGCGACGGGCGCAGGCAACGCGTCGGATGATAATGGGTGAACGCGCGGCATCAATGCGTCTCCTCGCTATCCGGGAAAAAGTCACGAATGCGTTTGTGCGGCTCGGCCAGCAACCCCTGCGGACGCAGGAGCAGGAGAAGAATGATGCCGAGACCGACCAGGCCGAGGCGCAACGCGGCCAGTTGCACGCCATCGACGATGCTCAGCGTGTCCTTGAGGAAGCGCGTCGCCTCGATCAGGCTCATGATCGTGCAGGCGCCGATCAGCAGGCCGAGGTTCGATCCTCGCCCGCCGAGAATGACGGCCATGAAAGCATAGGCCGTGATGATGGAAGTGAACTGACCGGGATCGATATAGGTGAGATAGAAGGCGTGGAGCGAGCCCGCGATCCCCATCACGGCGCCGCCGACGGCAAACGCCTTGATGCGAAGCACCAGGACCGGCTTGCCTAGCGCGCTCACCACCGTGGGATCGTCGCGCACGGCCCGCAGCGCGCGGCCAAGCGGCGACTGCACCAGCGTTTCAAGCGCCGCGAACGTCAGGGCGACCAACAGCATCGCCAGCAACGGCAGGATCGTATCGTATTGCGCGGCTGGAATGATCGAGGACAGCGGACGCGGAATGTTTGCGATTCCCAATGCTCCTCCGGTCAGCCAATCCTCGTTGAGGAGCAGAATATTGATCACCTCGCCAAAGCCGATGGTGACGATGGCGAGGTAATCGTCGGCAAGACGTATCGAGAGGAACGCAAGGATCGTGCTCGCGGCGGCGCTTACAGCCGCCGCGAGCACCATGGCCGACAGCCATCCGACATGGGACACCGACAGAGCCGCAGTGTAGGCACCCAGCGCGACAAAGCCGACCACTCCGAAATTGACCAGGCCAGCCACGCCCCATTGGAAGTTGAGGCCCAGCCCAACGAGGGCAGCGACGGATACCAAGACGATGACGGTGGAGAGATAGATCATCATTTGCGCACCGCCTTTGCCCCGAACAACCCGCGCGTCCGCATGAGCAGCAACAGGAGAATGATCGCGAAGCTGACGATCTGTCGGTAATTGGTCGGCAAAACGAGTGTCGACAGTTCCTCGGCCAGACCGATCACGAGAGCGCCGAAGACCGCTCCAATCGGGCTACCAAGCCCGCCGAGAATCGCGGCGGCAAATACCGGAAGCTGGTAGCTCCATCCGAGCAGCGGATCGACGGCACGGTCCAGTCCCGCCAGAACCCCCGACAGCGCCAGAAGCACGCCCGACAGCGCCCACGTGATGCGCGCGACCGTGTTGCGTTCGATGCCTCGGACCGCGGCAAGCGCTGGGTTGTCCGCCGTTGCGCGCATGGCGCGGCCGAGCGGCGAGGCGGAAAGCAGAAGCTGAAGGATGATGACGCAGAGAATTACGGTCACCGCCGTGACGATCTGCTCATGATTGATCCGCAGGCCGTTCCAGCGGATCGGTCGTGCAATTTCGACGTCGAAGTTGCGGGTGGAATTACCGAACACGAACCGGCATATGTTCTCAAGGACGAGCGAGAGGCCGAGCGAGGCGACCAGCAACGAGATCGAACCGGCGTCACGCAACCTTTCAAAGATCAATCTGTCGCAGACAATGGCCAGTCCGGCCGCAATAGTGGCGGCGACCGCCGCTGCGACAAACAGAGGCGCGCCGACCTGATGATTCATGACCCAGGCGGCATAACCTCCAAACGTCAGCGTCGCACCGACGGCGAAGTTCGGGAATTTCAGGATGCCGAACACCAAGGTGAGCGCGAGCGCCGGAAGCGCGAGCAATAGCCCGGAAACGAGACCGTTGATGATCAATTGGCCGAACATGCGCTACTGCATCTTTGCAAAGAACAGATCGGCCAGATCGGCATTCGATATGTCGGACGCGCGGGCCTGCAGGCTCTTGCGGCCGGCCACTAGCACCATCACCTCGTCGGCGATGCGCAGCGCCGCGGCCACGTTCTGTTCGACCAAAAGCACGGCGACACCGGCTTCACGTACGCGGGCGACGGCTTCCATCGTCTCGCTTACGAATTTCGGCGACAGCCCGGCGGTTGGCTCGTCGAGCAGCAGAACCTCAGGGTTGGACAGCAAGGCACAGGCGAACGCCAGCATTTGCCGCTGTCCGCCGGACAGATCCCCCGCAAGCGTCTTGGGCCTCCGGCCGATTTCCGGAAACAACGACAGCACCTGGGCTTCCTGCGCCGGGCCAACGCCGCTGCGGCCGCGCAGGAATTCCGTTGCGAGCTTCAGATTTTCCCGGATCGTCAGATTGCGAAAGACATTCTCTTCCTGGGGAACGTAGGCAAGCCCTGCCATGACGCGCTTCGCTGGCGACAGCGAGGTGACGGCCTCTCCCGTCACCTCGATCGATCCTTCCCGTGAACGCAGCAGGCCTGCCAGCGTCTTTACGAACGAGGATTTCCCGGAGCCGTTCGGGCCGATGACCGCGAGAATCGTCTCGGGCGGCTGATCGAGCGTGACCCCGCGCACAATGTCTCCGCCGCCAGGATATCCGGCGCGAAGATCGCGAATCGAAAGGGCCGGGATGATATCGTCCGAATTCACAGCGCCATCCCCAGATAGGCATCGATCACGCGTTGATCTGCCGTGACGTCAGCAAACGAGCCGGAGACCAGCGCCGTACCTTCCGCCATGACATGGACGTCGTGGCAGACTTCGCTGATCAGATGCATGTCGTGTTCGACCAGGGCGAACGAGACGCCCTCCGCATTCAGTTCCTTGATCAGTTGGATGATGTCCTTGAGCAGAGGCGGCGCCACGCCGGCCGCTGGTTCATCGAGCAGAATGAACTTGGGGTCGAGCAAAAGGGCGCGCGCGATCTCAAGCAGCTTCTTTTGGCCACCCGAAAGCGCAGCCGCGGATTGATCGGCGACGTGCCAGAGCCCAAGACGCTGCAATATCTCGCGCGCTTTGAGCGCGTTCTTTTGATCCTGCCGCTTGACCAGGGGCCGCGCGAACAATGCGCCGCCAATCCGCTCGCCGACCTGACGAGGCGGCGAAAGCAGCAGGTTCTCAAGCACGGTGAGACCGCGAAGCTCCCTGACAATCTGAAACGTTCGGACTAGGCCGTGTGGACAGTTACCTTATCCAGAGCAGAGTGGCGGCAATGGCGACGACGGCGAAGTAGTTTCGC
>NZ_JBEGDB010000418.1:0-5038 GCF_043638955.1 Bradyrhizobium sp. 31Argb
GTCAGCTACCAGATCAATCGACAACTCTCTGGGTGGATCCTTCCTCCACTGGTAATACGCGCCGTCGGGGCGCACCGTAGGGCTTCACATAGGCCGGAGGCATCAATCGCACCGTATGCCCCAACGCCTGGAGCTCGCGGGACCAATAGTGGGATGACGCGCAAGCCTCAATTCCAACCAGGCATGGCGGCAACCTCTCAAAGAACGCCAGCACGTGCTGACGCCTCAACTGACGGCGGATCACCCCCTGACCGCCAGCATCAACCCCGTGAACCTGAAAAACCGACTTAGCGATGTCCAGTCCGATTGTCGTGATCGTTTGCATGGATAGCTCCTCCAGATCGTGGGAGCCCTAGCAGCTCCCAAATCCATGGCACTCGCGTGCCGGATGGAGGAGCCGTCCACAGCATCAGAAGCGGACTCATGCAGTGGAGCAATTGGGATCGTTACTCCCCATTGTCGCGCGCGGAGCGACTGCGAACCGTCCGCCTACTCTTGCAGCGCAAATTCGGTCTGGGCCTCGTCATAGGCCTTCTGGTCCTCGGCGCTGAGCTTGGACTCGCCGATGGTGACGACGACCTTATTTAGTGTCCCCGTGAATTTGAAGGGCACCTGGTAGTCCTCGCTAACTGGCGTGCCCGCGTCTTCCCCGACGTCGAAGGTCTCGCCCAGTGAGACGCGCATTGGCAGCGTGCGTTCGACCCGGCCCTCGGCCACCGCCTTGCCGTCCACCGACAGCACGATAGCGCCGCCTTTGCCGAGGCCGCCGTCGTAGTTGAAGTTGGCGGTCAAGGTGTGCTTGCCGGCCGGTACTTTCTCCTTCGAGACAACGTTGTAGCGGGCTATCCCCGCGAGGTTGTAGTGATAGACGAGCTTGCCGTTCAGCAGGTAAAGCCCGTAGCCGCCGAAGCGTCCGCCCTGCGTGAGTAGCACGCCGTCGGCTCCCGCCTCCGGAATTTCAACCTCCGCACGGATTTCGAAGGATTTGTTCTTCAGGTCCGGCGCACTGCCTTCCGGGATGCGGATGACGCCGGGATAATATGTAAAGACGTTGCGTCCGCTGATCAGGCTGGGACGGATCGACACGTCGAAGCGCTCGATGCGGCTGTTGTCCAGAGGCATCACGTTGTAACGGCCGGCCTCGCCCCAAAAAAGCTCCTTGAGTTCCAGGAGCTTGGCCGGATTCTCTGCGGCGAGGTCCTTCGCCTGCGAGAAGTCGTCGGTCAGTTGGTAGAGTTCCCATTTGTACTCATCGACGGGAGGCAGCTTGCCCGTCATGTTCCAGGGAGCTATCGGCGGTGTAGTGCTTGCCATCCACCCTTCATGGTAAATGCCGCGGAAGCCGAGCACTTCAAAATACTGCGTCTTGTGGCGTGAGGCGGCCTTGGCGTCGGCGAACGTGTAAACCAGGCTTCCGCCTTCGACCGGCTTTTGGGCCACGCCGTTGATGCTGGACGGAAATTGGATACCGGCGGCCTCCAGGATGGTGGGAGCGATATCGATCACAGAGGAGAATTGCGAGCGGATACCTCCCTTGTCTTTAATGCGCGCCGGCCAGGAGATGACGAGGTCGTTGCGTGTGCCGCCGAAGTGGCTGGCGATCTGCTTGGTCCACTGGAAGGGCGTGTCCATTGCATGCGCCCAGCCGACCGGGTAGTGGTTGTTCGCCATCGGGCCGCCCAACTCGTCCATTCGACGCTGCACCTCCTTGAAGTCCTCGGGGATGCCGTTCAGGATTGTCAGCTCGTTGAGCAGGCCCTGCGGGGTCCCCTCGGCGCTGGCACCATTATCGCCCTGTATGTAAATGGCCAGCGTGTTGTCCAGGTCACCCGACTGTTCAATCGCGTCGAGGACGCGACCGACCTGGTAATCAACGTACGAAAGGGCGGCCGCGTAAACCTCCATCATGTGGGCGAAGACCTTCTGGTGGTCGGCATCGAAGGAGTCCCAGGCGGGGATGGCCGCCGGCCGCGGCGTGAGCTGGGTGTCCGCCGGGACGATGCCCAGCCT
The DNA here is from genome assembly GCF_043638955.1 of Bradyrhizobium sp. 31Argb. Lineage (NCBI taxonomy): Bacteria > Pseudomonadati > Pseudomonadota > Alphaproteobacteria > Hyphomicrobiales > Nitrobacteraceae > Bradyrhizobium > Bradyrhizobium sp. 31Argb. The sequence continues at coordinate 2,011 of NZ_JBEGDB010000418.1, forward strand.
CTTTTGGTTCTCGAGGATGATCTCGCGCTGCTTGTCCCAGCCCTCATCGAACTTCCCTTTGAACTTGGCGATCCAATCTTTGGGAGCATGGAGCGGGGCGTGAGCGGTGCCAGGGGCGTAATAGGCTACCCAGGGTTTCTCCGGAGCGACCGCCCGTAGCGTGCGGAGACGGTCGATGAAGTGGTCGGCCAGGTCCTTTTCAAAGAAGTAGTCCTTTTGATCGTGCGGTGGCTCGATGGGTTTGATGTTCTCGTAGAGAGCGGGCGAATACTGGTTGGTGTCCCCACCGAAGAAGCCGTAGAAATACTCGAAGCCCAAGCCGGTAGGCCACAGGTCGAACGGCCCGGCCTGGCTGTTGTGCCAGTCGGGAACGTTGTGGTTCTTGCCGTACCAGGCGGTGTTCCAGCCGTTCTGCTTGAGGACCTCGGCGAACGTCCCGCAGCTCTTGGGCATCAGGCTGTCGTAGCCTGGATAGCCGGTGGCCAGCTCCATGACGATGCCCGTCGAACAGGTGTGTGGATTGCGCCCCGTGAGCAGCGCGGTACGCGTGGGCGAACAAACGGCAGTGGTGTGGAACTGGTTGTAGCGCAGCCCGTTTGTGGCCAGGCGATCGAGCGTCGGGGTCGGTATCGGCCCGCCAAACGTGCTGCTGGCGCCAAAGCCGACGTCATCGGTCAGGATGAGCAAGATGTTCGGAGCACCTTTCGGGGCCTTCACTTCCTTGGGAAAGTCGGGGGTCGAGTCCTTGGCTGTTCGGCCGATGGTGCCCAGGAAGGGCGCCTCCGGCGGGGGCAGCACAGGGTAGCCGCCGAGCCCAGCCGGCTCGGGGTTTTTTGTCTTCACATCCGGGGGGAGCGGGCTTTGTGCGGTCGCCGCCGCGATGCCCAGGCCAACAGCGGCTACCGCTGACAGTGTCACTCGATTGCGCATGACTGGCTCCTCGCTCTCCTCGACTGCATCTCGAAGATTTCAGGTCATTGACGGAACGAGAGTTACCCAAGCTTACGCTTTCGAAAAGCAAAGTCCAATCATGTCAGATGCTCGGAATGCCCGCTTTGGGTCTTGGCTGTGTGAAAACGCTCAGCACTTGATGCGTCATAGAACAAGTTATTCGTCCAAGAGCCTCCTATGCGTCCAACTCGCAACGGCACTGAACTTAAAGAACGAGCTGAAGAATGTAATTCTCGTCGCGTTTCGATATTTCGCGTTTTTGCACAGCCAGGGTCACAAGCGGCGGTGGAGGCGAGCACGAACCGGCGTCCGGTCTGCCACTGACAGCCGACATGATAACAGTTTAAGCGTTGTTCTGTTTGGAGCCAATAGCCGATCTTCGCAGCTATGATCCGTCCGTGCTATCGCTAGACATTCTGGTTAAGACAGAGAGAATAGAGACTGCCATGACCGCGGCGTCGGCCTCTCAGAGAGCATGCGGAGACTGCACCCTCTGTTGCAAAATAATGGCAATCGAAGAACTGGGGAAGCCAGCAGGGTCTTGATGCCAGCACTGCAACATTGGAAGCGGCTGTAATCGTTACGCCGAGCGGCCAGCGGAGTGTCGGACTTTTAATTGTCTCTGGTTGATCGATGAGAGATTGGGGCTGCACTGGAAACCCAACAAGTCTAAAATTGTCCTAACAAATTCGGAGGATGGCCTAGAGATTCGATGCGACCCTGGGTCTCCAGATGCTTGGCATAAAGAGCCACTTCGTACGCAAATAAGCAAATGGGCTGAGGCCGGGGAAGCGAACGATGTGACAGTTTTGGTGATCGTCGGAAGCAAAATGACGCTCGTTACTTCCAATCGCGAGTTCAATCTCGGCATCGTTCCTTCAGACGAACGGATTGTGCGTGAGCTAGATGGAACGCATGTCGTGAACGCGACAGTGGTCAAGGCGTCGGACGTCCAAGATTCTTAACGAGGCAGTACCGACAGATAGTCTGGTATGGGTCAAAAGCGCCGATTGGAAGGTCGACCAGTCACTTCCGATCTACCCCGATAAGCAGACGATTTCCGATCCCGCGCGGACTTCGCATTCGGGCCACTAGCTGACAACCTACTCAATAGCCCAGTTTGACGAGAACTAACCTTTGATTGTATCAGAAGAAAGTCGAACCAATGGAGGAGCGATCTGATGGGAGATTTTTTCAGAGCCGCCAAATTCCTTCTCCTCGACCTTGCCTCTACGATTTTCTTTCTTGTGCTGTATCTCTTGACGCAGAATATGGCTTTGTCCGTTGTCTTGGGCTCGGCTCTGGGCGTAATCCAGATAGTAATTCAGATCATTCGACAAAGGCCTGTCCACAGTATGGAGTGGCTGAGCCTATTTCTTGTCGTCGCTGCGGGTTCGGCGACCATCGTCACGGATGACCCGCGCTTCGTGCTGTTCAAGCCAAGTGTGATTTACGTGATTGTAGGAATTGTAATGCTCAAGGCGGGCTGGATGGTTCGCTATCTACCTGCTGTTGCGAAGGCGGTCTCCTCTGATGTCGCTATCGTCGTAGGTTACTCTTGGGCCGCTCTGATGTTCATGTCCGCCGCCGTCAACGCATTGGTGGCTATCGCATGCACTGTACAGACGTGGGCGATGGTCATGCCGATCTTCGGCCTCATTAGCAAGGTAGCCATCTTTGTCGGCGGCTTTCTTGCAATCCGGCTCACGACTATCCGGCGCATCCGCGCTATGCCTGCTGATAAACGTGAGGTTCTGCTCGCTGCGACCGGGGTGCCTATCGAGCCATGGTTGCCGGTCAAGTCGGCTTAGGGTCTTGGCTGTGTGAAAACGGCCAAGACGCTTGTGGGGATAGAAGAAGTTGTTCGTCCAAGACTCTGTTAGCGCTTAAACTCGCAAGCGCACTCAATTTTAAGAGCGGACTGAAGAATGTAATTCTCATCGCGTTTCGATCTTTCGCGTTTTTACACAGCCAGGGTCACAAGCGGCGGTGGAGGCGAGCACTGAAATGGACCCCGATTGTGGGACCACGTGCTTAGTTGGAAGGGGCTGCTCCGTTTGATAGACGGAGCGCATGA
>NZ_JBEGDB010000419.1:0-4974 GCF_043638955.1 Bradyrhizobium sp. 31Argb
CCTGCCACCCGAAAACTTGCCGATCCTCGAATGGCTCGGTATCAAAACGTCAAAATCACTGTGATGAACCACTAGTGACGATCGCCCGAGCAGGAACTCAATGCGCGCGGCCGGGGCTACCCTTCCGAGCCACCTGATATCGCACGAGGCTATTGTATCGCGGCACGACACGAGCTCGCGGAACAATGGTGGCGGGGCGCAATGACAAGGATGCGCCCGCATAGATTGGCCTCAAGGTTCACCGGTGCTGCGGCACTGGTGTTTGCCGCCACAGCCATAGCAAACGCGGCTAACTGCTCGCGGCAGGATACACTCGGCACCTCGCGCCTACTCGCGGTCGATGCGAGGGTTTATCCGCGCGTCGGACTGAACAACTTTCCGGAAACGCTTCCTCTGGCTGACCATGAGGTCGTCCTCACTTTCGACGATGGACCGCGGCCGCCGAGCACGCAAGAAGTGCTGTCGGCGCTCGGGGCAGAATGCGTGCGGGCCACATTCTTCCTGGTCGGCAGATCCTCCGCAGAATTCCCTGACCTCGTCCGCCGCATTGCCGCCGAGGGACATACTGCCGCGCACCATAGCTGGTCGCATCCGATGATGTCGAAGATTCCGTTCGAGCAGGCAAAGGACGACATCGATCGTGGCATTGCTGCCGACGAACTGGCGCTCAATGGTGTTTCAAGCAAGAGTCTCTCAACGCCCTTCTTCCGGTACCCCTATTTTGCTACGACGCCTGCGACGCTCGACCTCTTGCAATCGCGCGGAATAGTCGTCTTCGGCGCTGACGTTTGGGCAAGCGATTGGGAGAACATAAGCCCTGACCAAGAGCTAAAGAACGTTATCAAACAACTGGAGACCGCAAGAAAGGGCATTATTCTGCTACACGATGCCCAGGCGCGAACGGCCGCCATGATGCCCGCCTTTCTGCATTATCTGCACGAGAACGGATATCGGATCGTACATCTCGTGTCGGCTGCCCCGAGACAGCAGAACGCCGAGACGGGCCATTGATGCCGGACCGTTGAAGTGTCGGTTCGCGCCTCCTTGTAGCGGGCAGCACTTCAGACTCGAGATCCGCAGCATCCATATGTAAAGCCTCACCGGTCGGTCGACAGAGCGGGCGCGCACCGGATGGAAGCCCGCATCGCAACGCGAATCGCGCGCAAAGAGGAGGCGGTAAAGATCACGCGTTTAGATTACTGGAGCGGCTTGATGCCGATGAGGCAGATCCTGCAGCGCGGAGACTACTGCCCAGCGGGCTTAACCGCTGCAGCGGCATTTTCCCGTTCGGATGGCGTAACTGATGGAGCACGTGCCCTTTGAGATTAACAAACTCGCTTTGGGTGACAAGCTCACTGTGCCGCGGCCGCGCAAATGGCAATCGGATGTCTTCGATCATCCGCCGGCATGTGAATGCTCATCGAAAAATGACCCCCATCGGCGTCTTCGGGACCCCTTCAAGTCATTGATTGCATTGAATCTGATTAATCGGAGCCGCGCCGATTGGGGTCGAGACCCCACGCCGAAACACACGCGACACCGTTGGAATCCGAACTGCTCAACCAGGCCGACCGGCTTGTCGGCGGCAAGGATGCGGTGCTCGTTATTGACGACACGGCAATGCCGAAGAAGGGCGACCGCTCGGTTGGCGTCGCGCCTCAATATGCGTCCTCTCTTGGCAAAACGGCAAATTGCCAAACGCTGGTGTCGCTGACCCTTGCGCGCGGCGAAGTGCCCGTGATGCTCGCATTGCGTCTCTTTCTGCCCGAAAGCTGGATGAGCAATGTGCATCGTTTGAAGCGTGCTCGCGTGCCGGTCGAACGCCGAACGGCACGATCCAAGCCGGAAATTGCTTTGGCCGAGGTTGACCGAGCGATGGCAGCCAACGTGCGCTTTGGATGCGTGCTGGCGGATGCAGGATACGGGCTCAACGCACCGTTTCGACAAGGGCTAACAGAACGTGGCCTGGCCTGGGCCGTCGGCATCTCAAGGTGTATCCGGTTGATGTACAGCTCATTTGGCCGATTACCAAAGTCCGCGGGAAGCCGCGAAAGCACCACGTACCAGATGTCTTATCGATTGCGGCAGAACAAATGCTGGCCAGCGCCAAATGGAAAACCGTGAGTTGGCGCAGCGGAACGAAAGGTCGTCTGACAGCCAGATTTGCGGCTGTCCGTGTCCGCACCGCCGACGGCCCTCCGCAGCGGATATGGGATAAAGGTCAGCAGCATCTCCCGGGCGACGAAGCTTGGCTCATTGGTGAACAACGTGCTTCAGGGGAGAAGAAATACTATCTCGCCAACCTCCCTGCGGCGACGGATCTGCGCGCACTGGCCGCTACCATCAAGGCACGATGGATCTGCGAGCAGGCGCATCAGCCGTTGAAGGAGGAGCTTGGACTTGATCACTTCGAAGGGCGATCATGGCAGGGCCTCCATCGCCACGCCTTGATGACAATGATTGCCTACGCCTTCCTGCAGCATCGTCGCCTCGCATACGCGGGGCAGAAAAAAAGCAACGGGCCTTCGCCTCAGCCAACCATGCCCGCCGTACGTCACGCCATCGCCGATCTCATCCTTCGGCCGCCGCCTCAACGGTGCCCGCATTGCCGAAAACAAATCCTTGAAAAACAGTGGCGCAAACACTTTCTGCCAAAGTAGTGCTAGTGCCGTGAATCTAAAGTTCGCCACATAAAGTCTGTTGAGCTTTGTGGCAGAAGCGTTTGACGGAAGCCAAAATCTGATCGGCTGACTTGGTCCATTTGAAGGGCTTCGGGTGTCTGTTGTGCAGGTCGATGAAGGTACGGATGTCGGCCTCGAGCTGCCTGACGGAGGTGTGAACACGTCGCTCTTGGGTATTGCGCCTGAGGCGAGCCATACATGGCAGCTGCCGAGAGTGGGATAGCCCGCAAAGGGGAGCTCTCGCTGGGGCGTAAATATGCGAACGCGGTAATCCGCATCTGGATTGGTAGGCCGCAGGAGGAAGGCAGTTTCGCTCAAGTTGGTCCAACTAGCAACCGCTGCCATCTGCGTACCGGCCAAGCCGTCGGCGTCCACAACGACGGCCAGCGGATTGCCGCGCAACGGCCCAGAGGTAAACACGTCCACTTGACGAAATTCAAGTTCAGTCACTCTTGGCAGCCTTGCCCAAATGGACCATAGGATGCATGCAATTTGTGCACAATCTCGGAATGCTCTATCCGGATCTGGCCCATCCACGTTGATTCCGCGACCAATCAACAGGGCGACTCCGAAGCTGTAACCGGACCACTCTACGACTCCCGTACAGGATCGAAGAGGACCACGTCAGGACGGGAACATGAGGGATCGATCATGAAGGCCTATGTGATCGCCACCGAAACGATCAATGACCAGGCCATGTTCGACGCGTACCGCAAAGAAGTGCCAAGAACCCTTGTGCCATTCGGCGGGAACTTCATTGCTCGCGGAGGACAGCTGACCGCTCTTGAGGGAGAGTGGCCGCATCCTCGCCTGGTGATCATTCAGTTTCCCTCCCGCGCCGCGGCGGAGGCGTGTTACGGGTCTGACGAGTTTAAGAAGATAATCTTACTAAGGCACAAGAGCTCCGTGGGAAATCTCGTTATAGTCGATGGGGCAATCGATTGATGAGTTGAATCGTCCGAACACGTCCGATTGCGTAGCAAGCGAGGTTCGTAGTTCGGTGTCGCAAAGCGACGCAGAATGGGCCTTGGCAAGAGGGCTTCAATTCCATGGCGCCACAGCGAAGCTGTGGTGCCCGTCTTCATCGGCCGTGGCGCGCCAATCTACGACAACGAGCTTGCGCGCTGCCATTGGCCCGACCACCTTGTCCCACGCCGCCTTGGGCTGTTGGCGATGGCGGGATCGGCTCAGCCGCAGTGAAGTTGAGTTCGTTGGCATCGAGGTCGGCGACGATCTCGTCACCATCCTCGACCAACGCGATCGGTCCGCCGAGACCGGCTTCGAGCCCAACGTGGCCAATGACGAGGCGACTGAGCCGCGGGAAAACCGCGCGTCGGTCATCAGGTCGACCACGACGCCGCGCTCACAACGTCGTGACGCGCGAGGTCAAGTCACTCTCACCGCGGCACTACGGAGATGTCGACCGAGGGGCGCAGTTCGGCGCAGACCGCAGGCACTTCGTGAATGTCGCTGGCGAGGAACTTGTCGAACGGCGTGCTGTCGCCTACCGAGGCCCTGCCTATTTCGGGGAAAGCCTGTTGTTTCAAAATATAATCAAAACGCGACGCCCACTTGCGGGCGCCGAGCCGCGCCGTAGTCGAGCAATTGTCGACCATGTACGACACGCCCTTGTAACTCATATACGGATTAAGCGAATCGACTGCCTCGATGATCGATTCATTCGCGATCTCCGAGTACGGGTGGCCGTGATCCTTCAACACATCGACCTGCGCCATCATGCAGGCGAGATAGACACCAGCGGTCTCCGGATTATTCGCCCAAGGCTCGCCTGGGATCGCCTGGATAATCTCTCGAAACACAGCTGCGAACGCTTCCCTACCCGTCTCGTCGGTGAAGCGCGCCGCCTCTTCCGCCGTGAGCAGGGGTTTAACGTCGGCGAGGAAATCGGGCCGCTCCAGTTTCTCGAACATCCGCTGTTCGGCTTGTGCGCGCGAAATTGCCTGACCGTGCAGATCCAAATATTTCCTGAACAGCTCTACGAGCCGCTTCGTGTCGAGTGTCTCGAAGATGTCGAGCGAATGCGAAAGGTCGATGAGGTCACGCCCTTTGTTGCGCTGAAGCAGCGCGCGCAGCTTGGTCGAGAGGAGTTCCTCGTTGGAAAACGTCGGAATCTCCGTCCCGCCGGAGAACCACGGGTTGTCGACCTTGAAAGGAGCCGCGATGGTCGGTCATAAGCCTCACGCTCGCGCGTGTTGATCTGTGAGCGTCACGAGAGGATCGCCGTGCCCGGCCTTGACTTGCGCGGAATGCTTTGGATTGCCCGATCGGGGTG
>NZ_JBEGDB010000041.1:0-44632 GCF_043638955.1 Bradyrhizobium sp. 31Argb
GATCCGATCACCTCAAAAGCTCTTGTGCCACGGGGGCCGTCCACATATGGGTCCCGGGTCAAGCCCGGGACGACATCATCACTCATTCGACTCGCTTATTGCTTCGGCTTGATCGCCCAGGACACGTTCACCGAGACCGCCAGCGTCTCCTCGCCCGGCGCAACGGGAGCTGCTGCCGCCATTGGCGCGGCCATCTTGCCGCGGAAGAGGGGCGTCGGCGGCCCGCCTTCCGAAATGCTGAGCGCATCGCCGAGCGTTACGCCGGCCGCCTTGGCGTAGATTTCCGCCTTGCGGCGCGCGTCGGCGATGGCCTTTTCGCGTGCGTCGTCGAGCAGTTTTGAGGCCTGCGAAACCAGGAATCCGATCCCGCCGATCTCATTGGCGCCGGCGCCGACCAGGACATCGATCAGGCCCGCGATCTTGGCGATGTCGCGCACCTTGATGATCACACGATTGGTGGCGCGATAGCCGGAAATCGTTGCCGGCCCCGGTCGGCTTTGCGCCGACGGATATTGCGGCTGCAGCGACAATCGCGAGGTCTGGTAGTCCTTCTCATCGATGCCGGCGCCTTTCAGCGCCAGCAGCACCTTGCCCATTGCGGCGTTGTTGATGTCGGACGCCTCGCGCGCGGTCTTGGCTTCCGAGGTCACGCCGGCGTCGATCTCGGCCTGGTCGGGCGCGGCCGAGATCGTGGCTTCGCCGTTGACGGAAATGGCAGGGGGCGGGACCGTCTGCGCCAGGGCAGGCGATGCCGCCAGCGCCAGCGCCGCGAGGGCAACGAGCTGTTTCATTCGCTTCACTTCACTTCAGGGGTACGTAGACGTTGATCACCAGCTTGTCTTCCGCCGTCTTCAGCGGATCGGTGGTGTATTCTTCTATAAAGGTGTCTTTTGCCTCCAGTTTCTTGTCGTCGAGGTGGTTGGTGATCGCCTCGTAGGTGTTGTCCATGTTGTCGTAGGAGCCGCGGTGGACGAACTTCAGGGCCTTGCCGTCGGGCGAGTTGCCCATGCTCATGTTCTTGCCGAGGTTCTTCACCTCCTGGTCGACAGGGATTTCCGCGACGAAGGTGAAGCCGGTGTCATCGGTCGAGGTATAGACGATCATCGAATTGCCCGTCGGCTTGATGTTCTGCTTGTCAAGCTCCGCCGTCAGCGCCTTCAGCGAGTCGATCAGGGCGTCGAAGGCCGAATCCCAGTTGGCGTTGCCCTTCATCATGACAACCTTCTTCGGCTCCAGCGTGAACTCCTCACCGAAGGGGTCGGCGGTCTGCACCGGCGCGGAGGCGGGCGGCGTCGGGCTCTGGGCGGCTGACGGGGTGTCGGCCGGTGATTTGGTCTCGGCCGGCGGCGGCGCGGGAGAGGGGGTTGGTGCCGGCGGCACCGGCGAGGCCGAAGGCGCCGGCGAAGGCGAGGCGGCTGGAGCCGGCGCTTGCGCCAGCGCCGCGCTGCCCCAGGCAATGGCGACTACCGGGACCAGCGCGACCAGGGTGCCGCGGAAACCATTGAATCGAATCATCTTGATCTTCTCCATCCCCATCTCGAGCGGACGCCTTTTCGTCCCGGCTGACGTCCGCATGGCGCGATAGTCCTAACACGCAAGTTCCGCTTTCGTCCCATGACACTTGTGCCATGGGCGGCCGCGGGTGCGGAATGAATAGCGTCGTTTCGCGACATCATTCCGCTGCATCTTTCTGTCCGAGCGGGATCTTTTTCGGAAAATCGCTGTCGCTTTGCGCGAGCGCCGCCTCCCGGGTCTGGATCATGCTCTGGCCAATTCGGCTTCATTCGCCATATAAGGCAGGCATAAATTGGGAAATTCCATGAGCGCGCTCGCCAACCACGCATTCGCCAAGATGAACGGCATCGGCAACGAGATCGTCGTGGTCGACATGCGCGATTCGAAGGCGGCGGTGGCGCCGGACGACGCCCGCGCGGTGGCAGCCCCAGCCGGCGTGCCCTACGACCAGCTCATGGTGCTGCAGCCGCCGCGGCTGCAGGGGACGGAAGCCTTTATCAGGATCTACAACAATGACGGCTCGGAAGCCGGCGCCTGCGGCAACGGCATGCGCTGCGTGGTGCGCCGTGTGTTCGAGAAGACCGGGCAGACGGCAGCTACCTTCGAGACCCGGGCCGGGCTGCTCAATTGCTGGCAGGGCCCTGCGCCCGATCTCTACACGGTGGACATGGGCCCGCCGAAATTCGGCTGGCAGGATATTCCGCTGGCCGAGGAGTTTCGCGACACCCGCTATATCGAATTGCAGATCGGCCCGATCGATGCGCCGATCCTGCATTCGCCCTCGGTCGTCAGCATGGGCAATCCGCACGCGATCTTCTGGGTCGAAGACGTCAACGCCTATGACCTTTCCCGCTTCGGGCCGCTTCTGGAAAACCATCCAATCTTCCCGGAGCGTGCCAACATCACGCTCGCCCATATCGTCGATCCCGATCACATCACGATCCGGACCTGGGAGCGCGGGGCGGGCCTGACCAAGGCCTGCGGCTCGGCGGCCTGTGCGACCGCGGTGGCGGCGGCGCGGCTGAAGCGCGCCAATCGCACCGTCGAGATCACGCTGCCCGGCGGCAAGCTCATGATCGAATGGCGCGAGCGCGACGACCACGTGCTGATGACGGGGACGGCGACCTTCGAATATGAGGGCCGCTTCGATCCGGCGCTGTTCGCCAGCGCCAGCGTCACCTGAGATGGCCGTCGACGTCGTCACCTTCGGCTGTCGCCTGAATGCGTTCGAATCGGAGCTGATCCGGCACGAGGCGGAGAACGCTGGCCTTGCCGATACCATCGTCATCAATAGCTGCGCGGTCACCAACGAGGCGGTGGCGCAGGCGCGGCAGTCGATCCGCCGGTTGAAGCGTGAGCGCCCCGAAGCGCGCATCGTCGTCACCGGCTGCGCGGCGCAGACCCAAGCGCAGATGTTCGCCGAGATGGCCGAGGTCGATCGCGTCATCGGCAATGATAAGAAGACGCAAAGCGCAGCCTGGCGTGACGCGCGCGCCGTGTTCGATGCAGGCCTTGGTGTCGCGGCGAGCGAGAAGATGGCGGTCGCCGACATCATGGCGGTCAGAGAGATGGCGCCGCATCTGCTTGAAGGTTTTCAGAAGGGCCTGCCGCGGGTGTTCGTGCAGGTGCAGAACGGCTGCGATCATCGCTGCACCTTCTGCATCATCCCGTTCGGCCGCGGCAATTCGCGTTCGGTGCCGATGGGCGCGGTGGTCGACCAGGTCCGCGCGCTGGTCGAACGCGGCCATGTCGAGATCGTGCTGACCGGCGTCGATCTCACCAGCTATGGCGCCGACCTGCCGGGCATGCCCAAGCTTGGCACATTGACCCGGCAGATCCTGAAGCACGTGCCGGAGTTGAAGCGGCTCCGCATTTCCTCAATCGATTCCATCGAGGCTGACCGCGACCTGCTCGATGTGATCGCGGATGATGCCCGGCTGATGCCGCATCTGCATCTGTCACTGCAGTCCGGCGACGATCTGATCCTGAAGCGGATGAAGCGGCGGCATTCGCGGCGGGACGCGATCGAGTTCTGCGCGCAGGTGCGGCGGCTACGGCCGGACATGGCGTTCGGCGCCGACATCATCGCGGGCTTCCCGACCGAGACCGAAGAGATGTTTGCACGCTCGCTAGCTTTGGTCGAGGAGTGCGATCTGACCTTTTTACACGTGTTTCCCTATTCCAAGCGTCCGGGCACGCCGGCGGCGCGGATGCCGCAGGTGGCTGGTGGTGAGATCAAGGAGCGTGCGCGACGACTGCGCGCCGTGGGGGACGCGGCGTTGCGCAAACGGCTCGCGGCCGAAATCGGCACGACGCGTCAGGTCCTGATCGAAAGCGACAAACAGGGCCGCACGGAGCACTTCCTGCCGGTCGCGATCAGCGGCGAAACACCGGGCGCGGTGCAGGCGCTTGCGATCGCCGGTGATGATGGGGCGCGGCTGCTGGTTTAACCCCCGCTGTCATCGCCCGGCTCGACCGGGCGATCCAGTATGCGCCGGCCTCTCGGTGCTAGCGCGACCGTCTCTGGAATACTGGATCATCCGCCTTCGCGGATGATGACGGTGGCGTGTGCGGTGGCTACTCCCCATTCCAACCGCACGCCCGCAGCCGCTCATGCATATGCTCGGGCGCCGGCGCCGTCACGCGCACCGGGTCCTTGTTCTTCGAGATCGGAATCATGAGTTCGCGCGAGTGCAGATGCAGGCGCGGTTCGCCGAAGCGCGGGCCGTTGCCGTAGATGTTGTCGCCGACGATCGGCCAGCCCATGGCGGACGCGTGCACGCGCAATTGATGGGTGCGGCCGGTGACCGGTTCCATCGCAACCCAGGCGAGACCGTTGCCGCGGCCGAGTATTTTCCAGTTCGTCACGGCCTTTTGACCTTCCGGGTCCGGCTTCTGCCACCAGCCGCGCTCGGCGGTCTTGCGGCCGAGCGGCAGATCGATCGTGCCTTGCTCTTCGGCAGGCCCGCCTTCGACCACGGCCCAATATGTCTTTGATATCTTGCCGTGCTTGAACAGTAGGCCGAGCGAGGCGGTCGCCTTGCGGTGCCGCCCAAGGACGAGGCAGCCCGAGGTGTCCCGGTCCAGCCGATGGGCGAGCACCGGCGGTCGCGGCAGGCCGAAACGCAGCGCGTCGAACGAGGCTTCCAGATTGGGGCCGCCTTTTGGGCCGCGATGCACCGGAATCCCCGCCGGTTTGTCGATCACCAGCATCAGGCCGTCGCGATGGAGCACGCGGGCCTCGATTTCCGCCGGCGTCAATTGTGGAACATCGTTCACGCGTCGAGACTTTTGTTTGCGGGGCGAAACGGCTAACACACCCTTGCCATGAACGATACCACTGCACCCAAACTGAGCTGGTGGAAGAGGCTCTCCAACGGGCTGAAGCGGACCTCGAGTTCGATCGGCGCTGCCGTTGCCGGCCTCGTCACCAAGCGCAAGCTCGACCGCGCCATGCTCGATGATATCGAGGATGTGCTGCTGCGCGCCGATCTCGGGACCGACGTCGCGGTGCGCATCACGGAAGCCGTCGGCACCGGGCGCTACGACAAGGAGATCTCGGCCGACGAGGTCAAGGCCGTGGTCGCGACCGAGGTCGAGAAAGTGCTGGCGCCGGTTGCCCAGCCGCTCGAGATCGATGCGGCGAAAAAGCCGTTCGTGATCCTTGTGGTCGGGGTCAATGGCTCCGGCAAGACCACAACCATCGGCAAGCTCGCGGCCAAGCTTTCAGCGGAAGGCCGCAAGGTGATGCTGGCCGCCGGCGACACCTTCCGTGCCGCCGCGATCGAGCAGCTCAAGATCTGGGGCGAACGGACGAAATCGCCCGTCGTCGCGGGCGCGCAAGGCTCGGATTCCGCAAGCCTCGCCTTCAATGCGTTGAGCGCGGCCAAGGAGCAAAAGCTCGATGTGCTCTTGATCGATACCGCCGGCCGGCTGCAGAACAAATCCGAATTGATGAACGAGCTCGAAAAGGTCGTGCGCGTGATCCGGAAGGTCGATGCCACGGCGCCGCATGCGGTGCTCCTGGTGCTCGACGCCACGGTGGGACAAAATGCGCTGTCGCAGGTCGAGGCCTTTCACCGTACTGCTGGCGTCACCGGCCTCGTGATGACGAAGCTCGATGGCACCGCGCGAGGCGGCATTCTGGTGGCGCTGTCGGAGAAGCATAAATTGCCGGTGCATTTCATCGGCGTCGGCGAAGGCGTCGATGATCTTGCCCCCTTCACCGCGCGCGATTTCGCCAGGGCGATCGCAGGGATCGAGTAGTAATGGACAAGAAAGCACCGCATCCTCTGTTCAAGCTTGCGACCGAGCTTGGTCCGCTGCTCATCTTTTTCTTTGTCAATGCCAAGTCGAACCTGTTCGTGGCCACCGGCGTATTCATGGTGGCCGTGGTGGTCGCGATCATTGCGGCCTACGTGGTGACGCGGCACCTGCCGCTGATGGCGATCGTCACGGCCGTGGTGGTCCTCGTGTTCGGCACGCTGACGCTGATCCTGCACGACGAGACCTTCATCAAGATGAAGCCGACCATCGTCTACACGCTGTTCGCCGCGATCCTCGGCGGCGGCCTGCTGTTCGGCCGTTCCTTCATCGCGATCATGTTCGACCAGATGTTCAACCTCACCCCGCACGGCTGGCGCATCCTCACCTTCCGCTGGGCTTTGTGGTTCCTGGCGATGGCCGTGGTGAACGAGATCGTCTGGCGCACCCAGAGCACCGATTTCTGGGTCACCTTCAAGGTGTTCGGCATGGTGCCGCTGACGATGCTGTTTGCCGTCACCCAGATGCCGCTGATCAAGCGCTATCAGCTCGAGCCGGTCTCGCTGGAGCGGAGCGAGGCGGAGGCAGGGGACGTCAGCAAGGGATAATCTCTCCGCCCGTCATTCCGGAGCACGCGTAGCGTGAGCCCGGAATCCATTTTGTCACTTGCGCTAGCGGGCCAATGGATTCCGGGCTCGTGCTCCGCACGCCCCGGAATGACGGAGAGAAGCTACGTTCCCGCCTTGAGCGCCTTCTCGATCTCGACCTTGAGCACGCTGTCGAAATTCTGCGGCGTCACCGGCCCGACCATCTTGTAGACGATGGTGCCTTCGCGGCCGACGATGAAGGTCTCGGGCACGCCATAGACGCCCCATTCGATCGAGGCGCGGCCGTTGGCGTCGACGCCGACGATGCTGAAGGGATTGCCGTAGCGCCCGAGGAAGCGGCGGGCGTTGTCGGGTGCATCCTTGTAGTTGATGCCGACGAGCTGCAGTCGGTTGTCCTTGGCGAGCTCGGTCAGGAGCGGCGCTTCGTCATGACATGGCACGCACCAGGACGCCCAGACGTTGACGAGGCTGACCTTGCCCTTGAAGGTGGCGGGATCGAGCCCGGGCACCTGCGTGCCATCCCTGACCAATCCCTCGAGCGCGGGCAGCGCGGTCTGCGGCGCCGGCCGGCCGATCAGCGCCGATGGAATCCTCGAGGGATCGCCGCCATAGAGCCGGAGCAAGAACAGCGCCGCAAGGGCGGCAAAGACCACCAGCGGCAGCGCCACCAGCCAGCGCCGGCTCCGCGGCGCGGTTTCGGCAAGGGGCTCGCTCATGAGATCATGATCCGATTGGATGGAATCGGATTCATGATCCCATCTCTTTGCTTGAGCATCTGTTCGGAAAACCGGTTTCCACTTTTCCGGATCATGCTCTAGATCTCCGCTGCGCTGCGCCCGGAGCGCCTGACGATGCCGCTGGCCTCGAGTTCGCGCAGTCGCGCCGTCTGCTGGCGATAGTCGAGCGTGATCCAGACGATCAGCAGCACCACCACGGCCGCCACCAGCCCGTAGGATGTCGCGATAAAGGAGGCGTAGGGGCCGAGCGCTGCCATCATCACGCTGCCTTTTGATTGGCCTGCATCATCTGCAGGCTGCGCACCCTGCGGCGCAGGATTTCGTTCCGCATCGCCGCTAAGTGCAGCGTGATGAACAGCAGCGAGAATGCGATCGCCATCACCAGCAGCGGAATCAGGAAGGCATTGTCCAGCGTCGGCCCTCCCATCCGGATCACGGATGCCGGCTGGTGCAGCGTGTTCCACCAGTCGACGGAGAATTTGATGATCGGGATGTTGATCGCGCCGACCAGCGTGAGCACGGCGGCGGCGCGCGCCGCGCGCGAGGGATCCTCCACCGCGCGCCACAGCGCGATCAGGCCGAGATACATCAGGAACAGGATCAGCACGGAGGTAAGCCGCGCGTCCCATTCCCAATAGGTGCCCCACATCGGCCGGCCCCATAGCGAGCCGGTGACGAGGGCGAGGAAGGTGAAGGCGGCGCCGATCGGGGCCGCGGCCTTGGCCGCGACGTCGGCGAGCGGATGTCGCCATACCAGCGTGCCGAGCGAGGCGATGCTCATGATGCCCCAGACGAACATCGACAGCCACGCGTTAGGCACGTGGATGAACATGATCTTGACTGTCGCGCCCTGCTGGTAGTCGTCCGGCGCCATCGCGGACTGGTAGAGCCCGATCAGGAGCAGGATCACGGTTGCGCCGGCAAGCCACGGCAGCACCCGCGCGGTCAGCGCGAGGAATTTCGTGGGGTTGGCGAGGTCGATCAGGCTCATGGCTTTCTCTGATAATCGCGGCCGGCGTCGCAGGCAATTGGCCCAAAACCTCTCGTGAAGAGTTGATTGACCTCAATCCAGCCCATGCCGCAGGCTGGCGGCTGCGGCAAAAGGCCCGACCACGAAACTCACCAGCGACAGCGCGCACAGGATCGAGAACGGGGTTCCGAACGACATCGGGCCCGTTATCGCGGCTTGCGAGGCTGCGACACCGAAAATCAGCACGGGAATCGATAATGGCAGCACCAGCACGGCCAGGAGCAGCCCGCCGCGGTGCAACGTGACGGCGAGCGCCGCCCCGATCATGCCGGTAAAGGTGAGCGCGGGGGTTCCCGCCAGCAGCGTCAGCGCCACCGCCAAGGTCGCGGTGCCATCGAGATTGAGCAACAGCCCGAGCACGGGCGTCGCTACGATCAGCGGCAGTCCGGCGGCAAGCCAATGCGCCAGCGCCTTTGCCGCGCAGGCGAGTTCCAGCGGCGTCCGGCTCATGACAATGAGATCGAGCGAGCCGTCCTCGTGGTCGGCCGTGAACAGCCGATCGAGGGTCAAAAGGCTCGCGAGCAGCGCGCCGAGCCAGAGGATCGCGGGCCCCAGCCGCGAAAGCAGCGCCAGGTCCGGCCCGACCGCGAACGGCATCAGCACGGTGACGGTGAGGAAGAACAACACGCCGATCAGCGCGCCACCACCGACGCGCAGCGCAATCCGGATGTCGCGCCGAATCAGTGCCCGGAGCGCGGTCATGACTTGCCCCCCATGCGCAATTCCCTGACGTCGATGCCGAGCGGGGTATGGGTCGCGGCGATCAAGATGCCGCCGCTTGCCAGATGATCGCGCATCAAATTGACGAAGAGGTCCTGGCCTTTGGTGTCGAGCGCGGAGGTCGGTTCGTCCAGCAGCCAGACCGGCCGACGTGCGACCAGTAGCCGCGCGATCGACAGCCGGCGGCGCTGGCCGGCGGAGAGATAGGCGGCGGGCAGATGCGTGGCATGATCGAGGCCGACGGAGGCGAGGCATCGGCCGGCGTCATCAGATTCGCCGCCGAGAAAGTCCCGCCAGAAGGAAAGATTTTCGAGCACGCTCAGCGCCGGCTTCAGCGCGTCGCGATGGCCGAGATAGTGGGCCTGCTCGGCCACCGTCAGTTCAGCCTCGCCGCCGTCGAACGTGATCGCGCCGTCCGACGGCATCAAGAGGCCGGCGATCACGCGCAACAGCGAGGTCTTGCCCGAGCCGTTAGGGCCGGTGATGGCGAGTGCTTCGCCCGATGACGCCGCAAAGCCTAATCCCGAAAACACTTCGCGGCCGCCCCGCACGCATCGCAAGTTGTGTCCCGAGAGCCGCATCATCCCTCGCAGCCCTCTAGATCTGGCCGAGCATAATCTGCGCGCAAACGCTTCGCGTTTGTCGCGGGGAAAACCGGTCCCCACTTTTTCGGATCATGCTCAAAGAAATCTTTCGCTAGCCGTTGAGAATTTTTGGGTGGCGCAAGGCTGTGGCGCGCTCGTCGGTGTGGCGGCGCTTCTAGAAAGATTCTATAAGCCCCGGAACTTGATGCAGCACACCATCGGCCTCCGCAAGCGGGAAGCTGACCTCGCCGCTGCCGGTATAAAAATACCCTTGCCGGGTATAACGGAATAAGTGGGATTTCCTCGCATGACATCGCTCGACAGCTTCAAATGCCGCAAGACCCTGAAGGTCGGTGGCAAGACCTACGTCTATTACAGCCTGCCTACGGCAGAGAAGAACGGTCTGAAGGGCATTTCGAAGCTGCCATACTCGATGAAGGTGCTGCTTGAAAACCTTCTGCGCAACGAGGACGGCCGCACCGTCAAGAAGGAAGACATTGTCGCGGTCAGCAAATGGCTGAGGAAGCGCAAGCTCGAGCATGAAATTGCGTTCCGCCCCGCGCGCGTGCTGATGCAGGATTTCACGGGCGTTCCCGCCGTGGTCGATCTCGCGGCGATGCGCAATGCGATGCAGAATCTCGGCGGCGATGCGGAGAAGATCAACCCGCTGGTGCCGGTCGACCTCGTCATCGACCACTCCGTGATCGTCAACTTCTTCGGCGACAACAAGGCTTTCGCCAAGAACGTGGTCGAGGAATACAAGCAGAATCAGGAGCGCTACGAGTTCCTGAAATGGGGCCAGAAGGCGTTCTCGAACTTCTCGGTGGTGCCGCCCGGCACCGGCATCTGCCACCAGGTCAATCTCGAATATCTGGCCCAGACGGTCTGGACCAAGAAGGAGAAGATGACGGTCGGCAAGAAGACCGGCACCTTCGAAGTCGCCTATCCTGATTCGCTGGTCGGAACTGATTCGCACACCACCATGGTCAACGGCCTTGCCGTGCTCGGCTGGGGCGTCGGCGGCATCGAGGCGGAAGCCTGCATGCTCGGCCAGCCCTTGTCGATGCTGCTGCCCGAAGTGGTCGGCTTCAAGCTCAAGGGCCAGCTCAAGGAGGGTGTCACCGCGACCGACCTGGTGCTGACCGTGACGCAGATGCTGCGCAAGCAGGGCGTGGTCGGCAAGTTCGTCGAGTTCTTCGGCCCCGGCCTCGACTACCTCTCGGTCGCGGACAAGGCGACGATCGGCAACATGGCGCCGGAATATGGCGCGACCTGCGGCTTCTTCCCGGTGGACGCCGCGACCATCGATTATCTGAAGACCTCCGGCCGCAAGGCGGACCGCGTCGCGCTGGTCTCAGCCTACGCCAAGGCGCAGGGACTGTTCCGCACGGCGAAATCGACTGATCCGAAGTTCACGGAAACCTTGACGCTCGATCTCAAGGACGTCGTGCCGTCGATGGCCGGCCCGAAGCGTCCCGAGGGCCGCATCGCCCTGCCGACGGTTGCCTCCGGTTTCGCGACCGCACTCGCCAGCGAATACAAGAAGGCCGATGATGCGGCGAAGCGCTACCCGGTCGAAGATCGCAAATTCGATCTCGGCCATGGCGACGTCGTGATCGCCGCGATCACCTCCTGCACCAACACCTCCAATCCCAGCGTCCTGATCGGCGCCGGCCTGCTGGCGCGCAATGCGGTCGCCAAGGGCCTGAAGGCGAAGCCCTGGGTGAAAACCTCGCTCGCCCCGGGCAGCCAGGTTGTGGCGGAATATCTCGCCAATTCCGGCCTGCAGGCCGATCTCGACAAGGTCGGCTTCAACCTGGTCGGCTTCGGCTGCACCACCTGCATCGGCAATTCCGGCCCGCTGCCGGAAGAGATTTCGAAGTCGATCAACGACAATGGCATCGTTGCTGCTGCCGTGTTGTCGGGCAACCGCAACTTCGAGGGCCGCGTCAGCCCCGACGTGCAGGCGAATTATCTCGCCTCGCCGCCGCTGGTCGTGGCGCACGCGCTGGCTGGCACCGTGACCAAGGATCTCGCGGTCGAGCCGATCGGCGAGGGCAAGGACGGCAAGCCGGTCTACCTGAAGGACATTTGGCCGACCGCGAAGGAAATCAACGCCTTCATGAAGAAGTTCGTCACCGCGTCGATCTTCAAGAAGAAATACGCCGACGTGTTCAAGGGCGACACCAACTGGCGCAAGATCAAGACGGTCGAGAGCGAGACCTATCGCTGGAACATGAGCTCGACCTATGTGCAAAACCCGCCTTATTTCGAGGGCATGAAGAAGGAGCCCGAGCCGATCACCGACATCGTCGAGGCGCGGATCCTCGCCATGTTCGGCGACAAGATCACGACCGACCACATCTCGCCGGCCGGTTCGATCAAGCTGACTTCGCCCGCCGGTAAATTCTTGAGCGAGCATCAGGTGCGGCCCGCCGACTTCAACCAGTACGGCACGCGGCGCGGCAACCATGAGGTCATGATGCGCGGCACCTTTGCCAACATCCGCATCAAGAACTTCATGCTCAAGGGCGCCGACGGCAACATTCCGGAAGGCGGAAATACCAAGCACTGGCCCGACGGCGAGCAGATGTCGATCTACGATGCCGCGATGAAGTACCAGGCGGAAGGCGTGCCGCTCGTTGTGTTCGCCGGCGCCGAATACGGCAACGGCTCCTCGCGCGACTGGGCTGCCAAGGGCACCCGCCTGCTCGGTGTTCGCGCAGTGATCTGCCAGAGCTTTGAGCGCATCCATCGCTCCAACCTGGTCGGCATGGGTGTGCTGCCACTCACCTTCGAGCCGGGCACGTCGTGGCAGTCGCTGGGCATCAAGGGCGACGAGAAGGTCACGATTCGTGGCTTGCAGGGCGATTTGAAGCCGCGTCAGATGCTGACGGCGGACGTCACCTCCAGCGATGGCTCGGTGCAGCATGTCCCGCTGCTTTGTCGCATCGATACGCTCGATGAGCTCGATTACTATCGCAACGGCGGCATCCTGCACTATGTGCTGCGCAAGCTCGCGGCCTAACGCGGATTTGTGATCGGTGCCTCACTGCTACGTGAATGGCTAGGAAAATGCGGGCGGCCTATGAAAAAGGCCGCTTTCGCACGTCAGGGGCATACACACTCTTCAGGGTCGTCTCTCATGCCCCGTACAAGTACGGATGGAAATCATCACGATCGGTTCTCACTATGACAGCGATGATGGCCTATAATCGTCTTTCGCTTTGGTCCGGTGCGCTCAGTGTTTGCGCCATTATCGCGATCATCCGACCTGCTCACGCCGATCCGCGTGCGGTCGTCGAGCTCTTCACCTCGCAAGGTTGTTCGTCCTGTCCGCCCGCCGACAAGATCATCGGCGAACTCGCCAAGGACCCTGATGTCATCGCGCTCAGCATGCCGATCGACTACTGGGATTATCTAGGGTGGAAGGACACGCTGGCCGATTCGCGCTTCAGTGCGCGCCAGAAAGCCTATTCGCATGTGCGCGGCGACCGCGACGTCTACACGCCGCAAGTCATCGTTAACGGCTCAGCGAAGGTGATCGGCAGCGATCGCGTCGGCATCGAGACTGCGATCAAGGATACCGCGACTGAGGGCGTGATGTCGGTGCCGGTGACGATGTCGCTGTCCGGCAAGCAGATCAATGTCTCGGTGGCTGCGAGCAACGGGCCGCGCGTCAAGCATGGCGAAGTCTGGATCTGCTCGATCTCCAAGGCGGTGCCGATCTCGATCGGGCGCGGCGAGAATCGCGGCCAAGAGATCACCTACCACAACGTGGTGCGCAATCTCCTGAAGGTCGGCGACTGGAATGGCAGCGCGGGAAGCTGGACCGTGCCGATCGAGAACATCACGCGTGAAGGTGTGGATGCCGCCGTTGTCTATGTCCAGGACGGCAATCGCGACAAGCCCGGCCCGATGCTCGGCGCGGCCATGACGCCGCTGCGGTAAGGCCTAGGATCAAACCCCACCACACTTTGTCATTCCGGCGCACGCATCGCGCGAACCCGGAATCTCGCGCATCACTTCCAGATTCCAGGTTCACGCTGGCGCGCGCCCCGGAATGACGTATCGCGAGGGAACCCCAAAAAAGAAAAGGACCAACTCTCGTTGGCCCAGTCAAAAGGGAGTTAACTCCCCTGCGAACAGGCCCGGCTCCGACGGCCCCGGGGGGCTGGGGGCTGAGGAATCCGGAACCGAAAGAACCGGGCCAACGCAGGATTTCCTTGTCGCAGGGTAGCGGGGCGGGCGATGGGCGGAAGTGGGGCAGCAATATGATTCTTTCTAACGATACTGTGACCCCTGGAAAATTTTCCCATATGTCGCGCGGCCGGCTGCGAACCCTTGCGGCGCTGGCCGGTTAGCGCAATCATGTCAGCCGGATGACAGGAGGCGCTTGATGATATTGATATCGGAGGACACCGATCCAAGCGGGCTTCGCGCGGCGGCGCGGCCCGCCGCCACCAGCCCGCTACAGAACCGCGTCACGTTCAATCGCCTCGAACTCAATCGGATCCTCAATCTCTATGGCCGCATGGTCGCCGATGGCGAGTGGCGCGATTACGCCATCGACTTCCTGAAGGAGCGCGCCGTATTCTCGGTGTTCCGCCGCTCCTCCGAAGTCCCGATCTATCGAATCGAGAAGGACCCGCGGCTCGCCCGCAAGCAGGGCATGTACAGCGTGATCTCGGCGACCGGCCTGATCCTGCGCCGCGGCCATGAGCTGGAGCGCGTGCTGCTCGTGATCGACCGCAAGCTGGCGGTCGTTTAAGGCCGCCGCGTCCGTCATTCCGGGGCGCGAAGCGAACCCGGAATCTCGTGCGGCAAATTGAGCTCTCACCAACCTCTGGATTCCGGGTTCGCGCTTACGCGCGCCCCGGAATGACGGAGAGCTAACGCCGTCCCGGATCCTCTGAGGGCACCGTGGTCGCGCCGGCGCCGAGCGCGCGCTGCATCATCACCGTGTCGAGCCAGCGGCCGAACTTCAAGCCGACGCTCGGGTGGGTTCCGATCAGCGTGAAGCCGGTCTTGAGGTGAACGCCGATCGAGCCGGCGTTGGCGGAGTCCCCGATCACCGCGATCATCTGCCGGTAGCCGCGCGCCTCGCATTCGCTGATCAGCCGCTGCAGCAGTTGCAGGCCGACGCCGCGGCGGTGGATCGAGGGATCCAGATAAATCGAATTCTCCACCGTGAAGCGATAGGCCGGACGCGGGCGGTAGGCGGCGGCATAGGCATAGCCGACCACGCGTCCGTCAAGGACGGCGATGAAATAGGGAAAGCCGCCATCTGTCAGCGCACTGAAGCGGCGCGTCATCTCCGAAAGGTCCGGCGGGACCAGCTCGAACGTCGCGGTGCCGAAGCGCACGGCGTGCTCGTAAATCGCAGTGACGGAGGGAAGGTCGGCCTCAGTGGCGGGCCTGATCTCGGCGGCGGACATGGCGGCAAGATAGCAGCAGGTTTCCGGGGAGCAACGCTCTCGTTGTCCGTCATGGCCGGGCTTGACCGGGCCATCCACGCCTTTCTCGCCCATGGTCACAAAGGACGTGGATGCCCGGGGACGAGCCCCGGCATGGCGGACTGAGCGCGCAAACGAAAAGCCCCGGCGGTGAGGCCGGGGCTTCGATCGTTGGTTATGCCGGAGGCGCTTAGTCGCGCTGTCCGAGGAGCTGCAGGAGCAGCGTGAACAGGTTGATGAAGTTCAGGTAGAGCGAGAGTGCGCCGGTGATCGCCGCACGCTCGGCAATCGCGCCACCCTGCGAGGCGTAGCCGTAGATGTAGTCGTTCTTCAGCCGCTGCGTATCCCAGGCGGTGAGGCCCGCGAACACCAGCACGCCGACCACCGAAACGATGAACTGCAGCGCCGAGCTCGCCAGGAACAGGTTGACCAAGCTGGCGATGATGATGCCGATCAGGCCCATGAACAGGAACGAGCCCATGCCGCTCATGTCACGCTTCGTGGTGTAGCCGTAAAGGCTGAGCGCACCGAAGGTCGCCGCGGTGATGAAGAACACCCGTACGATCGAGGTGTGCGTATACACCAGGAAGATCGACGACAGCGAGAGGCCCATCAGCGCCGAGAACACCCAGAACAGGAGCTGGGCAGTCGCGGGCTGCAGCCGGTTGATGCCGGCCGAGATCACGAACACCATCACCAACGGCGCGAGGATGAACAGCCACTTCAGCGGGCTGACGAACATCGCGTAGCCGAACTGCGTCAGGTAGGCGCTGCCGAACTTCGCCACGGCTGCGGACGGATCCGCCGTCACCGCCGCCATATAGACGCCGAGCGCGGCGAGGCCCGTGATCGCGAGGCCGATGGACATGTAGTTGTAGATGCGCAGCATGTAGGCGCGCAGACCGGCGTCGACCGTCGCAGTGTCAATGCGACCGGCGGCCCGGCCGAAGGGAGAAGCATAGTTACGGTCTAGGTCCGACATGGTCGAATTCCCGTGGTTGTTCCGGTCGCAAGGGATTTGCGGGACCGGGTGTAATCTATCTCAGATAGCGCGGCCTGCGGACATTAAAATCCATGTCATCAAACCGCCCATCCCACCCGAAGCGTATGTGGGAAACTAACACAACCGCCGCAAGCTTCCACGCGCGGCTGAATGTCGCTCTGGCCCTTACTTCAAGGCAAAACCGGTATTAATCGAGCTCGTTCCCCGCTTCATATTGTCACAAATTCCGCAACACGGCGGCTGGCTTCTGATTCAACGCCAAAAGCGTGCCGGCCAGCCCGAGCCCGACCGTGACGATCAGGGCTGCAACCACCACCGCCGCGGCGCTGCCGGCCTCCCAGACGAAACTCAGCGTCATCAGCCGGGTGACGATCAGCCAGGCGGCGATCGAGCCGGCGAGCACGCCGAACAGCGCGGTGGCGAAGCCGATCATCAAATATTCGAGCGCATAGGCGCCCAGCAGGCGGGCGCGGGTGGCGCCGAGCGTCTTCAGGATCACCGCGTCATAGACGCGGTGGCGGTGGCCGGCGGCGAGTGCGCCGCCCAGCACCAGGATGGCCGAGATCAGCGTCACCGCGCTGGCGCCGCGGATCGCCAGCACCAGATTGGTGACGACGCTGCCGATGGTCTCCAGCGCCTCGCGGACCCGGACGCTCGTCACCATCGGGAAAGCGTCGGCGACCCGCTTGATGATACGGGCGTCGTCGGAAGGGGACGGATGCGCCTCCGTCAAGGTCGCGACATGGCTGTGCGGGGCGCCCTTGAAGGCGTTCGGCGAAAACACCAGCACGAAATTGATGCCGAGCCCCTGCCAGTCGATGTTGCGGAGATTGGCGATCTTCGCCGAAATGTCGCGGCCGAGCACGTTGACGACGATCTCGTCGCCGATCTTGAGCCTCAGCCCGTCTGCGATCTTCTTCTCCATCGAGACCAGCGGCGGGCCGTGATAGTCGGCGCCCCACCATTCGCCCTCGACGATCTTCGAGCCTTTGGGAACCTCCCCGGTGTAGGTCAGGCCGCGGTCGCTCTGCAGCACCCATTCGGCGTCGACCGATGGCTTCAGCTCGTCCGCCTTGACGCCGCGGGCGGCGACGATGCGCCCGCGCAGCATCGGCACATCCTCGACCGTCCCGTCCGGCGTGGTCTGCTTCAGAAAAGCGCTGAACCGGTCGGCCTCGGTGGAGGGAATATCAATGAAAAAGAACGAGGGGGCGCGGTCGGGCAGGGCGGCGAGGAACTGGCGGCGCAGATTACCGTCGATCTGGGTGATGGTGACGAGCACGGCGAGCCCGAGGCCGAGCGAAAGCACCACCGATGGCGTCAGCGCGCCGGGCCGGTGGATGTTGGCGACCGCCAGCCGCACCATGGTGATGCGGCTACGCGGCAGCCGCCGCGCCAGCGCCATCAGGCCGGCAGCGATCAAACGGAGCAGCACGAAGACCGCGATGGAGGAGGCGACGAACACCGCGGCGATGCGCTTGTCGTAGGAAAGTCCGATCGCAACCGCGATCAGCAGCGCGATCACTGCGCCCATCAGTGCGAGATAGCTCCAGCGCGGCCGGTGCCATTCGCTCGCGACCGTATCGCGGAACAGCGCCGCCACCGGCACGTCGTGCACCCGGCCGAGTGGCCACAGCCCGAACGCCAGCGCGGTCAGGAGGCCGTAGACGAACGACAATGCGAGTTCATCGGGATGCAGCGCCGGGATCACCGGCAGCGGCAGCAGCTTCCCGAACACGCCGACGATGACGAAGGGCAGGGCCGCGCCAAGCGCAAGCCCGATCACCGAGCCGATGGTGGCGAGCACGATCACCTGCGTCAGATAGATCGTGAAGACGTCGCGGCCGGTGGCGCCGAGCGCCTTGAAGGACGCGATGACGTCGCGCCGGCGATCGATATGACTTTTGACGGCGTTGGCGACGCCGACGCCGCCGACCAACAGCGCGGCGAGGCCGACCAGGGTCAGGAACTGGGTGAAGCGATGGATGTTGCGCTCGAGCTGCGGCGAGGCGTTGTCGCGGCTGCGGATCTCCCAACCGGCTTCGGGCAGCGCATTGCGCGCGCTATCGATGAATGTGCCGGTCGCGCGCTCGTCATTGGCATTGGCCGGCAGCTTCACGCGATAGACCCAGCGCACCAGGCTGCCGGGCTGCAGCAACCCGGTTGCACGCAGTCCCGCCTCGCTGACGAGGAAGCGGGGCCCAAGGCCCACGCCGCCGACGAGCTTGTCCGGCTCGGCCTCGATCACGCTGCGGATCTGGAACGTCGCGCCACCGATGGTGACGTCGTCACCGAGCTTCAGGTCAAGCCGCGCCAGCAAGGTCGAATCGACACCGGCGCCGAACACGCCATTGCGTTCGGCGAAGAGGTCGGGGACCGGCATCTTCGGATTGAGCGTCAGTTCGCCGAGCAGCGGATAGGATCCGTCGACGGCCTTGAGCTCGACCAGCGCCAGCGTGCCCGCCGGATTGCGCGCCATCGCGCGCAGCGTTGCCCCGACTGAGAGGTCGCCATGTGTGCGCAGGAACGCGATTTCGGCCGGCTTGGCCTCGCGCTGCATCAGGGAAAAGCTGACGTCGCCGCCAAGCAGCGTCCGGCCCTCGCGCGTAAGCCCTTCGCTCAGGCTTGCCGCCACTGAGCCGACGCCGGCGATGGCCATCACGCCGAGCGCGATGCAGGCGATGAAGACATAGAAGCCGCGCAGGCCGCCGCGCAACTCGCGCAGCGCATAGCGGAGCGCTAGCGACGGGGCGCGGCTCGTCGTGGCAGCCTCGACAGCAATGCTCATGTTGCGGACTGTCCGTCGATTCGTCCCGAGCGCAGCCGCACCACGCGGTCGCAGCGCTGTGCCAGCGAAGAGTCATGGGTGACGAGCACCAGCGTCATGCCGCGCTCGGCATGTTTGGTGAACAGGAGGTCGACAATCTGCTTG
Source organism: Bradyrhizobium sp. 31Argb (assembly GCF_043638955.1). Classification (NCBI taxonomy): domain Bacteria; kingdom Pseudomonadati; phylum Pseudomonadota; class Alphaproteobacteria; order Hyphomicrobiales; family Nitrobacteraceae; genus Bradyrhizobium; species Bradyrhizobium sp. 31Argb. Next base: position 18,849 of record NZ_JBEGDB010000041.1, read on the forward strand.
CCCGTTGCCTCATCGAGATTGCCGGTCGGCTCGTCCGCGACCAGGATCGCAGGATCGGGCGCCAGCGCACGCGCGAGCGCGACGCGCTGCTGCTCGCCGCCGGAGAGCTGCGTCGGATAGTGGTGCAGCCGGTGGCCGAGGCCGACCGATGTCAGTTCCGCGGCGGCGCGCTCGGCGGCGTCGGGATTGCCGGCGAGTTCGAGCGGCACCGCGACATTTTCCAGCGCCGTCATGGTGGGGATCAGGTGGAACGACTGAAAGACGATGCCGACCTGGCGCCCGCGGAAACGCGCCAGCGCGTCCTCGTCCAGCGTATTGAACGGCGTGCCGCTGACCACTACCTCGCCGCTGTCAGGACGTTCCAATCCCGCCATCACCATCAACAGCGTCGACTTGCCCGAGCCTGACGGCCCGATCAGTCCGATCGCTTCACCCGATGCCACACGAAGGCTGATATCTTTCAGGATATGAACCCGGGCCGCACCGGTGCCGAGCGAGAGGTTGACGTTGGAAATGGAAATGGTGTCCGGCGCGACGCCGGAGAGCGAAGAGGATTCTATGAGACTGTCCATGGCTCGGTCATATGGCACTTCCGCTGCGCGGGTCGAGGGCCGGATTGCGACCCTCGTGCACATACTTGTGTTGATTGTGACCTTGATGACGGTGGCTACGGCAACTGCACAGGGACAATCGGCCGGGGCGGCCAAAGCGGTCAAGATGGTCGTGCTGGGCGATTCCTTGAGCGCCGGCCTCGGTCTTCCCGCCAATGCCGCGTTCCCCGCGAAGCTGCAAAAAGCCTTGGAAGCCAAGGGGATAAAGGTTGATATGACCAACGCCGGGGTGTCCGGCGACACCGCCTCCGGCGGCCGCGAGCGGCTCGATTGGTCGGTGCCCGAGGGAACCGACGCCGTTATCCTCGAACTCGGCGCCAACGACGGGCTGCGCGGCACCGATCCCGCGGTGACCCGTGCCGCTCTCTCCGACATTCTGTCGCGGCTGAAGGCGCGCGGAGTAGCGGTGCTTATCTGCGGCATGGTTGCGCCGCCCAACTACGGAAGCGACTATGCGGCGCGCTTCAATGCGATCTATCCGGAGCTTTCGAAATCCTTCGGCGTGCCGCTTTACCCGTTCTTTCTTGAGGGTGTCGCGGCCGACGCCAAGCTCAACCAGGCCGACGGCATGCATCCCACCGCCGATGGCATCGACATCATCGTAAAAAATATGCTGCCCACGGTGGAGGCATTTGTTGGCACGATCTCTGGGCAGCGGAGTTGAAAAGCAGGCAGTGGACAAGCCTGGCTTGCGGTTTTTCCGTAGGTTTACGAGCTGTTAATGTCGCATGCTTCGCAGAGTCATATAAGTCGGCTAGAAATAATCACCGGTGATTCGCTGCCGGGCTATTCTCAGCGAGGGCTCTTCGAGCTCACGCTCTGCATCGAGGATCTTGCGATGCCGCGTCTGTTCACTGGACTGGAAATCCCGGCCGAGATTGGCCAGACCCTTTCCGGCTTGCGTGGCGGCCTTCCCGGCGCACGCTGGATCGATCCCGAAAATTACCACGTCACCTTGCGCTTCATCGGCGATATCGACGGCGTCTCCGCCAACGAGATCGCCTCGATGCTGCTGCGGATCAACCGCAAGCCGTTCGAGGTCAAGCTCAAGGGGCTATCGAGCTTCGGCGGACGCAAGCCGCGCGCGGTCGTTGCCTCCGTCGAGCCGAGCAAGCCGCTGATCGACCTGCAGGCCGAGCTTGAGCGGTTGATGCAGCGGATCGGGCTCGATCCGGAAGGGCGCAAATTCACGCCGCATGTCACGCTGGCGCGGTTGCATGACGCTTCGAGCCAGGACGTCGCCGACTATCTCTCGGTGCGCGGCTATTTCCCGAGCCGCACCTTCCTGGCTTCGCGCTTCGTGCTGTTCTCCTCGCGCGCCTCCACCGGCGGCGGACCCTATGTGGTCGAGGATTCCTACGCGCTGAGCGCGTGAACGCCTCCCGCTTGAGGTCGGGGCGGCAATGGCGACGTGGGAATGCCCCGGGGGCCAATCACCGGGGCATGACCGCCGTTAGAATTTGTCATAGCCCCGGCCCCATTCGCGGCTTGCAATTTTTTGTCCCATAGGGCCGAAAGGAGGCATGCTCTCCACCTCGCCGAGTTCCTTCCGCGCGCATTATCAGGCTCTCATTGACTCCGGGGCGATTGAAGCCGATCCGGAGCAGGCTCGCGTCGCCGACGCCTTCGGTGCGCTCGAGGACCGCTTGGCAAGCTACAAGCCCTCGCGCAAGCAGGGCCTGTTCGGCCGGCTGTTCGGCGGCGACAAGAACGAGCCGCCGCGCGGGCTGCACGTCCATGGCGAGGTCGGCCGCGGCAAGACCATGCTGATGGACCTGTTCTTCCAGCAGTGTCCGATCGAGCACAAGCGCCGCGCCCATTTTCACGAGTTCATGGCCGAAGCGCATGAGCGGATCTACGGTTATCGGCAGCAGATCGCGCGCGGCGAGATCGCCGATGCCGACGTGATCGCGCTCACCGCGCAGTCGATCTTCGATGAAGCCTGGCTGCTCTGCTTCGACGAATTCCACGTCACCGACATCGCTGATGCGATGATCCTGGGGCGGCTGTTCGCGAAACTGTTCGAGCTCGGTACCGTCGTGGTCGCGACCTCCAACGTTGCGCCAGAAGATCTCTACAAAGGCGGCCTCAACCGCGCGCTGTTCCTGCCCTTCATCGCGCAGATCTCCGAGCACATGGACGTGCTGCGGCTCGATGCGCGCACCGATTTCCGTCTGGAAAAACTTGCCGGCGGGAAGATGTGGCTGGTGCCGGCCGACGAGGAGGCGGAGGCCGCGCTGAATACGGCCTGGGTCCGGATGACCGGCAATGCGCCCTGCAAGCCGCGCGATATTCCGATCAAGGGGCGCATCCTGCAGGTGCCCTGCTCGTCGCATGGCGTGGCGCGTTTCAGTTTTGCCGAGATTTGCCAAAAGCCGCTGGCGGCCTCCGACTATCTGAGGCTCGCGCACGATTATCACACCATTCTGATCGACCGGATCCCGGTGATGGATCTGACCGATCGGAATGCCGCCAAGCGCTTCATCTCACTGATTGATACGCTCTATGACAATGCCGTGAAACTGATGGCCTCTGCCCAAGCGAACCCGGTGTCGCTTTACCTCGCGACCGAAGGTGTTGAGGCCAACGAATTCAAGCGCACGTCCTCGCGCCTGATCGAAATGAGCTCGGCCTCCTATCTGGCGCTTCCGCACGGGAAGCGAAAGGATTCCACGGCCAGCGGCTCGAGCACGGGGCTGGTGGAGACTTAAGTGCCACACGCAGTCATTCCGGGGCGCGCGCCAGCGCGAACCCGGAATCTGGAGATCGTGGTGCGAGATTCCGGGTTCATCGCTGCGCGATGCCCCGGAATGACGGACGTGCTGGTATGCCTCTGATCAGGATGTGCAGCCGGCCCGACAATTGGGCATGGCCGCGACTTGAATGGATCATTCGAAAGGGATAACCAGCGATCCAGTCTGCTATCCATCCTCCTCTTTGTGCTCAAAGGACAGATTTCCCATGGCGCGCGACAAGATTGCTTTGATTGGCTCCGGCCAGATCGGCGGAACGCTGGCTCACATCATCGGCCTGAAAGAGCTTGGCGATGTCGTGCTGTTCGACATCGCCGAGGGCGTGCCGCAGGGCAAGGCGCTTGATATCGCGCAGTCCTCGCCGGTCGACGGCTTCGATTCCAATCTGGTCGGCGCCAATTCCTACGAGGCGCTCGATGGCGCCAAGGTCTGCATCGTCACCGCCGGCGTGCCGCGCAAGCCTGGCATGAGCCGCGATGATCTCCTGAGCATCAACCTGAAAGTGATGGAGCAGGTCGGCGCGGGCATCAAGAAGTATGCCCCCGATGCCTTCGTCATCTGCATCACCAACCCGCTCGACGCCATGGTCTGGGCGCTGCAGAAGGCCTCGGGCATGCCGAGCAAGAAGGTTGTCGGCATGGCGGGCGTGCTCGACTCCGCACGCTTCCGCTATTTCCTCGCGGACGAATTCAACGTCTCGGTCGAGGACGTCACCGCCTTCGTGCTTGGCGGCCATGGCGACACCATGGTGCCGCTGGTGCGCTATTCCACCGTCGCGGGCATCCCGCTGCCCGATCTGGTCAAGATGGGCTGGACCTCGCAGGCGCGCATCGACGAGATCGTCGACCGCACCCGCAATGGCGGCGCCGAGATCGTCAACCTCCTGAAGACCGGCTCGGCCTTCTACGCGCCGGCGGCGTCCGCGATCGCGATGGCCGAGAGCTATCTGAAGGACAAGAAGCGCGTGATGCCCTGCGCCGCCTATCTCAACGGGGAATACGGCCTGAAGGATATGTATGTCGGCGTGCCCGTGGTGATCGGCTCCAAGGGCGTCGAGCGCGTGGTCGAGATCGAGCTGGCCGGCAAGGACCGCGAGGCGTTCGACAAATCGGTCGGCGCGGTGCAGGGTCTCGTCGACGCCTGCAAGAAGATCGCGCCCGATCTGCTCGGTCATTGATTTCGTTCAGTTTTCGGCCCCGATCGGGGCCGAAAGCGTTTCTGGGTTGCAGTTCTTTTGGTATGTGGTATGCCAACTACCAAGGTGAACTGTAGAACTCGCCGTAGAGGGTTTTGGGGAGCGTCCCGATGAATATCCATGAATATCAGGCCAAGGCATTGCTGCACGACTTCGGCGTGCCGATCTCGCGCGGCGTACCCGTGCTGAAGCCTGAGGATGCCGAGGTGGCGGCCAAGACGCTTCCCGGCCCGATCTGGGTGGTGAAGAGCCAGATCCACGCCGGCGGCCGCGGCAAAGGCAAGTTCAAGGAGGCCTCCGCCGGCGACAAGGGTGGCGTTCGCATCGCCAAGTCGGTGGCCGAGGTTGCCGCGTTCGCCAAGCAGATGCTCGGCGCGACGCTCGTGACCGTGCAGACCGGGGCGCATGGCAAGCAGGTCAATCGCCTCTACATCGAGGAAGGCTCCGAGATCGACAAGGAGTTCTATCTCTCGATCCTGGTCAACCGCGAGACCAGCGAAGTCTCGTTCGTGGTCTCGACCGAAGGCGGCGTCAACATCGAGGACGTCGCGCACTCGACCCCGGAGAAGATCATCACCTTCTCGGTCGATCCGGCCACCGGCATCATGCCGCACCACGGCCGCACCGTCGCGAAGGCGCTGAACCTTTCCGGCGATCTCGCCAAGCAGGCGGAAAAGCTCGTGAGCCAGCTTTACGCCGCGTTCACCGCCAAGGACATGGCGATGCTGGAGATCAATCCGCTCGTCGTCACCAAGCAGGGACAACTGCGCGTGCTCGATGCCAAGGTGGCGTTCGACGACAACGCCATGTTCCGCCATCCCGAGGTCGCGGCCCTGCGCGACGAGACCGAGGAGGACGCCAAGGAGATCGAGGCCTCGAAATACGACCTCAATTATGTGGCGCTCGACGGCACCATCGGCTGCATGGTCAACGGCGCCGGGCTTGCCATGGCGACCATGGACATCATCAAGCTCTATGGCATGGAGCCCGCGAACTTCCTCGACGTCGGCGGCGGTGCTAGTGTCGACAAGGTGGCCGCGGCGTTCAAGATCATCACCGCGGATCCCAACGTGAAGGGCATCCTGGTCAACATCTTCGGCGGCATCATGAAGTGCGACGTGATCGCCGAGGGTGTCGTCGCTGCGGTCAAGCAGGTTGGCCTGAAGGTGCCGCTGGTGGTGCGGCTCGAGGGCACCAATGTCGAGCAGGGCAAGAAGATCATCAACAATAGCGGTCTCAATGTCCTGCCCGCTGATAATCTCGATGACGCCGCGCAGAAAATCGTGAATGCCGTCAAGGGAGGCTAGCAATGGCTCAGGACCATCTCGCCGCACCGTCACCGCTTCCGGAGCACAAGAAGCTCGGGGTATTTGCGGGTGAATGGGCCGGCGAGGAGGTGGTCTATCCGTCGCGCTGGAACGCGGGCGGTCCCGCCACCTCGCATGTGGTGGCACGCATCGATCTCAACGGCTTTTATCTGATCCAGGACACGCGCCAGACGCGCGACGGCCTGGAGATATTCGCCACCCACGCCCTGTTCACCTATGACCGCGACGACCGGCTCTACAAATTGTTCTGGCACGATTCGCTCGGCTACTACCCGCCGTCGCCGGCGTCCGGGAGTTGGGTCGGCAAGACGCTGACCCTCGTGCGCGGCTCGCTGCGCGGCAACGCGCGTCACCTCTACGAGGTCGTCGACGACAACAGCTACACCATGAAGATCCAGTTCTCGCCCGACGCGGAAGGATGGGCCGACGTGCTCACCGGCGTGTCCACTAAGCCTGATCCGGCTCAAACCAAGTTAAACCTGTCACCGGCGTTTCGCGAAAGCATCTGAAGACATGTCCATCCTGATCGACAACAACACCAAGGTCATCTGCCAGGGTTTCACCGGCAAGAACGGCACCTTCCATTCGGAAGCGGCGATCGCTTACGGGACCAAGATGGTCGGCGGCACTTCGCCCGGCAAAGGCGGCTCGACCCATCTCGGCCTGCCGGTGTTCGACACGGTGCGCGAGGCGCGCGAGAAGACCGGCGCCGATGCGTCGGTGATCTATGTGCCGCCGCCGGGCGCGGCGGACGCGATCTGCGAGGCGATCGATGCGGAGATCCCGCTGATCGTCTGCATCACCGAAGGCATCCCGGTGCTCGACATGGTGCGCGTCAAGCGCTCGCTGTCAGGCTCGAAGTCGCGATTGATCGGGCCGAACTGCCCGGGGGTCATGACCGCCGGCGAATGCAAGATCGGTATCATGCCGGCCAACATCTTCCGGCCCGGCAGTGTCGGGATCGTTTCCCGCTCGGGCACGTTGACCTACGAGGCCGTGTTCCAGACCTCGCAGGAGGGGCTTGGGCAGACCACGGCCGTCGGCATCGGCGGCGACCCGGTCAAGGGCACCGAGTTTATCGATGTACTGGAAATGTTCCTGAAGGACGAGGCTACCAAGTCGATCATCATGATCGGCGAGATCGGCGGCTCGGCCGAGGAGGACGCCGCCCAGTTCATCAAGGACGAAGCCAAGCGGGGCCGCAAGAAGCCGATGGTCGGCTTCATCGCCGGGGTCACCGCCCCTCCCGGCCGCCGCATGGGTCATGCCGGCGCGATCATCTCCGGCGGCAAGGGCGACGCCGGTTCCAAGGCCGCGGCCATGGAATCGGCTGGAATCACCGTTTCCCCGTCGCCTGCACGGCTTGGACATACCCTTGCCGCAAAATTGAAGTCCTGATTCAGTCCTTGGTTCTTTTCGGCGCGAAGTTTAGGATTAAATAGGGTAAACCATCCTATCTCAGCCAGCCGGCCCTTCCAGGCCGGCTGCTTGCGCCGTCACTTGCGCGCGAACCGAAAATCACCAGGACGCTATCATGTCTCGCCAGGACGCGAACGCCGCTTTTGCCCTTTCCTCCTTTTTGCAGGGTACCAACGCCACCTACATCGACGATCTCTACGCCCGCTACGAGCAGGACCCGGCATCGGTCGACACGGACTGGCAGGATTTCTTTAAGAGCCTGAAGGACACCCCCGCGGACGTCCAGAAGAACGCGGAAGGCCCGTCCTGGAGCCGTCCCAACTGGCCGGCGACGCCGCGCGACGACCTGACCTCGGCGCTGGACGGCAACTGGGCACAGGTCGAGAAGGCCGTCGGCAACAAGATCGCCGCCAAGGCGCAGGCCAAGGGCGCCGAGCTCTCGGCCGCCGACGTCAACCAGGCGACGCGCGATTCGGTGCGGGCATTGATGCTGATCCGCGCCTACCGCATGCGCGGCCATTTCCACGCCAAGCTCGATCCGCTCGGCATCGAGGCGCCGCGCGACCGCGAAGAGCTCGATCCGCGCACCTACGGGTTCACGGAAGCCGATTTCGACCGCAAGATCTTCCTCGATCACGTGCTCGGGCTCGAATACGGCAACTTGCGCGAGATCGTCGCGATCTGCGAGCGCACCTACTGCCAGACGCTCGGCGTCGAGTTCATGCATATCTCCAATGCTGCGCAGAAGGCATGGATCCAGGAGCGCATCGAGGGTCCGGACAAGGAGATCAGCTTCACCCCTGAGGGGCGCCGTGCGATCCTGAACAAGCTGATCGAGACCGAAGGCTTCGAGAAGTTCTGCGATGTCAAATTCACCGGCACCAAGCGCTTCGGCCTCGATGGCGGCGAGTCGCTGATCCCGGCGCTGGAGCAGATCATCAAGCGCGGCGGCAATCTCGGCGTGAAGGAGATCGTGGTCGGCATGCCGCATCGCGGCCGCCTCAACGTGCTGACCCAGGTGATGGGCAAGCCGCACCGCGCGCTGTTCCACGAATTCAAGGGCGGTTCGGCCAATCCGGACGCGGTCGAAGGCTCCGGTGACGTCAAGTATCATCTGGGCGCGTCGTCCGACCGCGAATTCGACGGCAACAGCATCCATCTGTCGCTGACTGCAAACCCCTCGCATCTCGAGATCGTCGACCCCGTGGTGCTCGGCAAGGTGCGCGCCAAGCAGGACCAGCATGGCGATCCGCCGGACATGCGCATTTCGGTGTTGCCGCTGTTGATGCATGGCGACGCGGCGTTTGCCGGCCAGGGCGTGGTGGCGGAATGCTTCAGCCTGTCGGACCTGAAGGGTTATCGCACCGGCGGCTCGCTGCACTTCATCGTCAACAACCAGATCGGCTTCACCACCTATCCGCGCTACTCGCGCTCCTCGCCCTATCCGTCCGACGTGGCGAAGATGATCGACGCGCCGATCTTCCATGTGAACGGCGACGATCCGGAAGCGGTGGTGTTCGCGGCCAAAGTCGCGATCGAGTTCCGCCAGAAGTTCCACAAGCCCGTGGTCATCGACATGTTCTGCTACCGCAGGCATGGCCACAACGAGGGCGACGAGCCGGCTTTCACCCAGCCGGTGATGTACAAGAAGATCGCTTCGCATCCGTCTACGCTGGAAATCTATGCCAAGCGGCTGATCGCCGAAGGCGTCGTCACCGAGGGCGAGGTCGAGAAGGCCAAGGCCGACTGGCGCGCCCGGCTCGATGCCGAGTTCGAGGCCGGTGCCAGCTATAAGCCGAACAAGGCCGACTGGCTCGACGGCAAATGGGCCGGCTTCAAGATCGCGGACCAGGAAGAGGATGCGCGCCGCGGCGTCACCGGCGTCGACGTCGCCGTGCTCAAGGACATCGGCCGCAAGATCACCAAGGTGCCGGATGGTTTCCGCGTCCACCGGACCATCCAGCGCTTCCTCGATAACCGTGCGAAAGCAATCGACAGCGGTGTCGGCATCGACTGGGCGACCGGCGAGGCGCTGGCGTTCTGCTCGCTGCTGGAGGAAGGCCATCACGTTCGCCTGTCCGGCCAGGATTCGGAGCGCGGCACCTTCTCGCAGCGCCACTCGGTCTTGATCGACCAGGAGGATGAGAGCCGCTACACGCCGTTCAACCATCTCGGCGTCGACCAGGGCCACTACGAGGTCATCAACTCGCTGTTGTCGGAAGAAGCGGTGCTCGGCTTCGAATACGGCTATTCGCTCGCCGAGCCGAATGCGCTGGCGGTCTGGGAAGCGCAGTTCGGCGATTTCGCCAACGGCGCCCAGGTGGTGTTCGACCAGTTCATCTCGTCGGGTGAGCGCAAATGGCTGCGCATGTCCGGCCTCGTCTGTATGCTGCCGCATGGTTATGAAGGCCAGGGACCGGAACATTCCTCGGCCCGTCTCGAGCGCTATCTGCAGATGTGCGCCGAGGACAACATGCAGGTGGTCTACCCGACCACGCCGGCCAACCATTTCCATGTGCTGCGGCGGCAGTTGCACCGCGAGATCCGCAAGCCGCTGATCATGATGACGCCTAAGTCGCTGCTGCGGCACAAGCGCGCCGTCTCGCGACTCGAGGAGCTGGCCAAGGGTACGACCTTCCACCGCATCCTCTACGACGACGCCCAGATGCAGGCTGACGAGAAGATCAAGCTGCAGCCGGATGCCAAGATCCGCCGCGTCATCCTGTGCTCGGGCAAGGTCTATTACGACCTCTACGAAGAGCGCGAGAAGCGTGGCATCGACGACATCTATCTGCTGCGGATCGAGCAGCTCTATCCGGTGCCGCTGAAGGCGCTGGTGCAGGAGCTCAGCCGCTTCAAGGGCGCCGAGGTGGTGTGGTGCCAGGAAGAGCCGCGCAACATGGGTGCTTGGCACTTCATCGAGCCTTATCTCGAGTGGGTGCTGAACCAGATCCACGCGCCGAACAGGCGTCCGCGCTACGCCGGCCGCGCGGCCGCCGCGGCGACCGCCACGGGCTTGATGTCGAAGCATCTTGCGCAGCTCAAGGCGTTCCTGGACGAGGCGCTGAACTAACATTCAATCCGTCGTGCCCCGCGAAAGCGGGGCATCCAGTAGTCGGCGCCGCCGCTGCTTGATTGCAGCCGCCGCGGGCTACCGGCTCCTCCGCCCCGGTGCGCCATGGCGCACAAGGCGGAGGATGACAGCTAGAGTTTATGACCGCACAGGTTGTTTTAAGGAAACGAGACCATGACTGAAATCCGCGTTCCGACGCTAGGCGAATCCGTGACCGAGGCCACCATCGGCCGCTGGTTCAAGAAGGCCGGCGATGCCGTTGCCGTCGATGAACCCTTGGTCGAGCTCGAGACCGACAAGGTCACGATCGAGGTGCCGGCGCCTTCCGCCGGCACGCTCGGCGAGATCATCGCCAAGGACGGCGAGACCGTCGCGGTCGGCGCGCTGCTCGGCCAGATCAATGATGGCGCCGCAGGTGCTGCCGCCAAGCCGGCCGCTGCGCCGGCGCCGGCCAAGCCCGCGGCTGCACCGCCGCCTCCCCCTGCTGCCGCCGCACCTGCTCCTGCGCCATCAGCACCGAAGGCACTGCCTGCCGATACGCCGCTGGCGCCGTCGGTGCGCAAGCTCTCGGTTGAAAGCGGGATCGATGCCTCCACCGTGCCGGGCTCCGGCAAGGATGGCCGCGTGACCAAGGGCGACATGCTGGCGGCGATCGAGCGGGCGGCTTCCGCGCCGACGCCGGTCTTTCAGCCGGCGGCTTCCGTGCAGGTGCGTGCGCCGTCACCGGCGGATGATGCCGCGCGCGAAGAGCGCGTGAAGATGACGCGGCTGCGCCAGACCATCGCGCGGCGGCTGAAGGATGTGCAGAACACGGCGGCGATGCTGACGACCTTCAACGAGGTCGACATGAGCCACGTCATGGCAATGCGCGCTCAGTATAAGGACGCGTTCGAGAAGAAGCACGGCGTCAAGCTGGGCTTCATGGGCTTCTTCACCAAGGCCTGCGTGCAGGGCTTGAAGGAGATCCCGGCGGCCAACGCCGAGATCGACGGCACGGACCTGATCTACAAGAACTACTACCATGTCGGCATCGCCGTCGGCACCGACAAGGGCCTGGTCGTGCCCGTGGTGCGCGACTGCGACACCAAGTCGATCGCGGAGATCGAGAAATCGATCGCCGATTACGGCCGCAGGGCCCGCGATGGTCAGCTCAAGATCGAGGAGATGCAGGGCGGCACCTTCACCATCACCAATGGCGGCATCTATGGCTCGCTGATGTCGACGCCGATCCTGAACGCGCCGCAATCCGGCATCCTCGGCATGCACAAGATCCAGGAGCGCCCGGTGGTGGTCGGCGGCAAGATCGAGATCCGCCCGATGATGTATCTGGCGCTGTCCTACGATCACCGCGTCATCGACGGCAAGGAAGCGGTGACCTTTCTGGTGCGCGTCAAGGAAAGCCTGGAAGACCCGGCGCGGCTGGTGCTGGATCTCTGATCTTGCTTTCGCACGGCGGCTGAACTCGTTCGGCCGCCGAGACGGTGTTGCGTGAACGTTTAGGGGCGAATGTGACGGATAATGTCGTTGTCATCACCGGCGGCAGCCGCGGCATCGGCCGGGCCGCCGCCATCGCCGCGGCGGCCCGAGGCTTTCGCGTGGTTGTGGGCTATGCCAGCAACCAAGCGTCTGCCAACGAAGTCGTCTCCGCGATCGAGGCCAGCAACGGCGAGGCGATCGCGGTGAAATGCGATGTCGGCAGCGAAGCGGACATCCTCGCGCTGTTCAAGGCGGCCGATGAATTCGGCACGCTGGGCGCGCTGGTTAATAATGCCGGCATCGTCGGGCCCTCGATGCGGGTCGAGAATATGTCGGCTGAGCGCATCCAGCGCATGATGGCAGTCAACGTCACCGGCAGCATTCTGTGCGCGCGCGAGGCGGTGAAGCGGATGTCGACGCGCAACGGCGGCAAGGGCGGCGTCATCGTCAACCTGTCGTCGGTCGCGGCTAAGCTCGGCTCGCCCAACACCTATGTCGACTATGCTGCGTCGAAAGGCGCGGTGGATTCCTTCACCATCGGCCTTGGCTATGAAGTCGCGGCAGAAGGCATTCGCGTCGCGGCGATCCGGCCGGGCTTGATCGACACTGACATCCACGCCTCCGGCGGTGAACCCGATCGCGCCCATCGCCTCGCTCACATGGTGCCGATGAAGCGCGTCGGCACCGCAGAGGAAATCGCCAACGCCATCGTCTGGCTGATGTCGGACGAGGCTTCATATGTGACAAGCGCCATCCTTGATGTCTCAGGCGGCCGCTAATACCTGTCACGAACTTCAGCAGCAGGATCTTTGATATGGCCTCTTATGATCTCGTCGTCATCGGCACCGGCCCCGGTGGATATGTCTGCGCGGTGCGCGCGGCGCAACTTGGCATGAAGGTCGCAGTCGTCGAGAAGAACGCGACGCTCGGTGGCACCTGTCTCAATGTCGGCTGCATGCCGTCGAAAGCGCTGTTGCACGCGTCCGAGATGTTCGAGGAAGCCGCGCATTCCTTCGCCAAGATGGGCGTCAGCGTATCGGCGCCGAAACTCGACCTGCCCTCGATGATGAACTTCAAGCAGCAGGGCATCGATGGCAATGTCAGGGGCGTCGACTTCCTGATGAAGAAGAACAAGATCGACGTGCTGAAGGGGAGCGGGAAAATCCTCGGCGCGGGCAAGGTCGAGGTTTCCGCTGATGGCAAGGCGCAGACGGTCGAGACCAAGAACATCGTCATTGCCACCGGTTCCGATATCGCGCGGCTGAAGGGCATCGAGATCGACGAGAAGCGCATCGTGTCGTCGACCGGTGCGCTGTCGCTGGAGAAAGTGCCGGAGCGGCTCTTGATCATCGGCGCCGGCGTGATCGGGCTCGAACTCGGCTCGGTGTGGAAGCGCCTCGGCGCGGAGGTAATGGTGGTCGAATTCCTCGACCGCATCCTGCCCGGTATGGATGGCGAGATCGCCAAGCAGTTCCAGCGCATCCTCGAGAAGCAGGGCTTTGCGTTCAAGCTCGGCACCAAGGTGACCGCCGTGGATACCTCAGGCAAGACGCTGTTGGCCAAGGTCGAGCCCGCCGCGGGCGGGCCTTCGGAAACGATCGAAGCCGACGTGGTGCTGGTCTCGATCGGCCGCGTGCCTTACACCGAAGGCCTCGGCCTGAAGGAAGCGGGCGTTGCGCTCGACAATCGCGGGCGCGTCCAGATCGACCCGCATTTCGCGACCACCGTGAAAGGCATCTATGCGATCGGCGACGTCGTTGCCGGGCCGATGCTGGCCCACAAGGCGGAAGATGAAGGCGTGGCGGTTGCCGAGATCATCGCGGGCCAGGCCGGCCATGTGAATCACGACGTTATCCCAGCCGTCGTGTATACCACGCCGGAAGTCTCTTCGGTCGGCAAGGCCGAGGAAGAGCTCAAGCAGGCCGGCATTGCCTATACCGTCGGCAAATTCCCGTTCACCGCCAACGGCCGCTCCAAGGTCAACCAGACCACGGAGGGATTCGTCAAGATTCTCGCAGATGCGAAGACCGATCGGGTGCTTGGCGTGCACATCATCGGCCGCGAAGCCGGCGAAATGATCCATGAAGCCGCGGTTCTCATGGAATTCGGCGGCTCCGCCGAGGATCTGGCGCGCACCTGCCACGCCCATCCGACCCGCTCCGAGGCGATCAAGGAAGCCGCGCTTGCGGTCGGCAAGCGGGCCATCCATATGTGATCGACGCCGGGCCTGGGCAGGATCCGTATAGGATTATGCTCAAAGGTAAAATCTGGCCGGGGTCGAGACAACAGATGCTGCGCCGCCTGCTTCAGCCTTTCTGGGTCCTGCTCGCGATCATCTTCCTGATCGAGGCGTGGCTTTGGGACCATCTCGAGCCGATCGTCGCGCGCGTGGTGGCGATGATACCGCTGCGCGCGTTCAAGCAGTGGCTTGCCGATCGGGTCGATTCGCTGTCGCCGGCGATGACGCTGATCGTGTTCATCGTGCCGGTGATCCCGCTGTTTCCGCTGAAGCTGGTCGGCCTTTGGCTGCTCGCCCATGAGCACTGGATGAGCGCGATCGGCACCATCCTGTTCGCAAAGTTTCTCGGCGTTGGCGTCACCGCTTTCATCTTCGACGTGACCCGGCCGAAGCTTCTGGAGATGCCCTGGTTCGAGGCGCTCTATGATTTCGTGCTGAGGATGCGGGCGAAAGCGGCCGCGCTGGTCGATCCGATCAAGCAGCGTATCCTTGAAATCCTGCGCGGCGACGGCAACGGCTGGTCGGCGCGAACGTTCCGGCTGATCGCGCGCTTTCGCAGGAGCGTGCACCAAGCGCGGTGATTCTCTCTGCCGTCATCGCCGCGGCTTACTGGATGCCCCGCCTTCGCGGGGCATGACAATCCTATGGACCCGCGTATCGACGCATTGATCGACTCAATGCAGATGCAGCAGATGCGGCGAATACAGGCCCAGCGCGGTGATGACGATGCCCGCGAGCGTCAGCAGGCCTGAAATCCAGGCCAGCGCGAGGATGCCGGTGATGATGGTCGCCGATGCCAGCACGATCGCGATCTGGAAGGCGGCGGAGGCGATCTCGAAGTGGTGGTATTTTGCCGTCGCCTCGTCGCGCTGATGCTCGGCATGTTTGGCGCGTTCGGCGAGCTGCTCGGTGCCTTCGCCGGTCTCGGGCTCCGAGCGATAGCGGGCCGCCGTCTTCTGCCAGTCCTCGATCTGCTTCTGAATGGTCGCCCTGACGGCATCGTCTGTTGTGGTGGCAAGGGTGAGCTTGGCCTGCTCGGCGGCCGCCTGCACTGCGGTGCGGCGGATGCTCTTGGCCTGGAAGAACGCCCACAGGTTCGACGCCTCGACGTTCTTGCTGATCGATTCGGTCTGCGCCCCCTTGCCCAGCGTCTCCGAGAGCGCCAGGAACAGCGCGATCACGGCAATCAACAGCGCGATCTTCTTGTTCTCGCCGGAAGCATGCTCGGCGTGCTCGGCATGCTCCATACTCTCATGTGCGCTCATGATTCCCCTCTCCGATATGACCCGCCGTCACGATTGCCGAAACGACATCGCTTACGCAAGTGCCAAGCGGATGTGACGCGAGCGTGTCAGGATGAACCCGGCATCGCCCCTCGCATGAGGAAAACGCGTCAAGACAGAAGCGGAATTAGCCCCGCGGATGCGCGGAGCGATAGACCTCCAGCAGCCGCTCCGAATCGATGCCGGTATAGATTTGCGTCGTCGAGAGCGAGGCGTGGCCGAGCAATTCCTGGATCGCCCGCAAATCGCCGCCGCGGCTGAGCAGGTGGGTCGCGAACGAATGCCGTAGCGCGTGCGGAGTGGCGCTGTCGGGCAGGCCGAGCGCGCCGCGCAGCCGCTCCATGGCGAGCTGGATGATGCGCGGGCTCAAGGGGCCGCCGCGGGCGCCGACGAACATCGGGCCGGTGGGCGGCAGCGGATGCGGGCAGGTCGCCGCGTAGTCGGCAATGAGCTGCAACACGTTTTGCAGCACCGGCACCATGCGGGTCTTGTTGCCCTTGCCGGTCACGACCAGCACGTCGCCTTCGCCGGGCTTCGGCACGTCGCGACGTTTCAAGCCGAGCGCCTCGGAGATGCGCAGGCCCGAGCCATAGAGCAGCGCCATCACGGCGGCGTCGCGCACCAGCACCCAGGTCTCCCGGGCCTCGCCGGCGCGCTCGTCGGCATCGGCAAAGCGTTTTGCCGCTGCCACGTGGATGGGCTTCGGCAGGCTCTTTGCAACCTTGGGTGCGCGAATCGCGGAGAGGGCGCCGACCTTGCCTTTGCCTTCGCGCTCGAGGAACCGGCCGAACGAGCGCAGGCCCGCCAAGGCCCGCATCAGCGAACGCCCGGCGATATCGTCGGCGCGGCGCATCGCCATGAACGCCCTGATGTCGGTGGCTTCCAGCGCCGCAAAACCCTGCAGCGTCACCTGCGTGCCCCAGTGCTGGGCGAGAAAGGCGAGGCATTGGCGGACATCGCGAGCATAGGCCTCCAGTGTTTTCGGCGACAATCGCCGTTCGGCACGCAGATGCGATAGCCAGTGCGCCATCTCTTGCGTGACGGTTTCGTCGGCGCAGTCGAGTTCGATCAAGGGAACGGCGGGAAGCGCTTTAGCCATGGACCTGTCTTATGGACCTGTCTTGACGGACCTGTCTTGGAGGCGATGGTTTAAGCCATTATATCGCATCGCTTTCGTTTACCGTTCGCTAACTTGCGCCGGCCGCTCTAACCTCCAAGTCTACCTCCAAGTCGAGCAATCGGAACTCTTGATCCCCTGAATGGATACTGCGCGCAGCCACGCTTCCTCTATCACGCCGACCTCCATGGTCGATGTGCTGGTCCCGGTCGCGCTGGACCAGACCTATTCCTATCGCGTGCCGCGCGGCATGGATCTGAAGGCCGGCGATGTCGTCGCCGTGCCGCTCGGTGCGCGCGAGGTGATGGCGGTAGTGTGGGCGGAAAACGCAAAGCCCGATCCGCGGCTGCACAACCGGCTAAAGGATGTCAGCGAGAAGCTCGACCTGCCGCCGCTGAAACCGGAGCTGCGCGCGCTCGTCGATTGGGTTGCTAATTACACGCTGTCCGCGCGCGGCATGGTGCTGCGGATGACGCTGCGCATGGGCGAAAATCTCGGCCCTGAGCGGATGCGTCTGGGCGTGCGGCTGGTCGGAGAGCCGCCGCGGCGCATGACGCCGGCACGGCGGCGGGTGATCGACGTGCTCGCGGACCGCCTGCTGCATGGCAAGTCGGAGGCGGCGAGGGAAGCCGGCGTGAGCAGTGGCGTCATCGATGGCCTCGTCGATGAGGGCACCTTGACGGTCGAGCCGATGCCGCCGCCACCAGCGCCGCCCATGCCCGATCCGGATTACGCGCAGCCGGACTTCTCAGACCAGCAACGCGCCGCCGCCGATGCGATGCGGACGCTGGCGGCGAGCGGCAGTTTTCATGTGGCCCTGCTCGATGGCGTCACTGGATCGGGCAAGACCGAGGTCTATTTCGAGGCGATCGCCGAAAATATCCGCCGTAACAGGCAGTCGCTGATCCTGATGCCGGAGATCGCGCTGACCGGCCAGTTCCTCGATCGCTTCGCGCAGCGCTTCGGCGTGCGTCCGCTGGAGTGGCATTCCGAGCTCTCGCCGCGCACCCGCGCCCGCAATTGGGCAGCGATCTCGGGCGGAGAGGCGCCGGTGGTGGTCGGCGCGCGCTCGGCGCTGTTCCTGCCCTATGCCAATCTCGGGCTCATCATCGTCGATGAGGAGCACGACCAGGCCTACAAGCAGGACGACGGCGCGCATTACCATGCCCGTGACATGGCCGTCGTGCGCGCGCATATCGCCAAGATCCCGATCGTGCTCGCCTCCGCCACGCCGTCGATCGAGAGCGAGGTCAATGCGCGCAAGGGGCGTTATCAGCGCATTGCACTGCCCTCGCGCTTCGGCGGCCAGCACATGCCGACGATCGAGGCCATCGACCTGCGGCGCGAGCCGCCTGCGCGTGGCCGCTTCATCTCGCCGCGGCTCGCCGAGCAGATCCGTTACGCGGTGGAACGGCGCGAGCAGGCGCTATTGTTCCTCAATCGCCGCGGCTATGCGCCGCTGACGCTGTGCCGCGCCTGCGGACACCGCTTTGCCTGCACCATCTGCGACGCCTGGCTGGTCGATCACCGTTTCCGCCAGCGCCTGGTCTGCCACCACTGCGGCTTCTCGATGCCGCGCCCGAACATCTGCCCGCATTGCGCAGCGGAGGAATCGCTGGTGGCGGTCGGTCCGGGGGTTGAGCGGCTGCAGGAAGAGGCCGCGGCGCTGTTTCCCGGCGCGCGCACCATGGTGCTCTCCAGCGACCTCATCACCTCGATCGAGACCATGCGCAGCGAGCTCAACGAGATCGCGGCAGGCCGGGTCGACATCATCATCGGCACCCAGCTTGTGGCGAAAGGCCACAATTTCCCGCGCCTCAACCTGGTCGGCGTCGTCGATGCCGATCTGGGCCTCGGCAATGGCGATCCGCGCGCGGCCGAGCGCACGTTCCAGCTCCTCAACCAGGTGATCGGGCGCGCCGGCCGCGACCAGGGCCGCGGCGTCGGGTATCTGCAGACCCATCAGCCCGAACATCCCGTGATGAAGGCGCTGGTCGCCAATGACCGCGAGGCGTTCTATGCGAGCGAGATCGATTCGCGCGAGCGCACTGGCTATCCGCCGTTCGGGCGATTGGCGAGCCTGATCATCTCGGCGGGCGACCGGCCCACGGCGGAAGGCTTTGGGCGCAAGCTGGCCTCGGTCGCGCCGCTCGACGAACGCATCCAGGTGCTCGGCCCGGCGGAGGCGCCGCTTGCGGTGATCAAGGGCCGCTATCGCTTCCGCCTGCTGGTGAAGTCGCTGCGCTCGGTCGATCTGTCGCAGTACTTGCGCGAATGGCTGGCGGCCGGGCCGAAGACCACGGGGAACCTCAAGCTCGAGGTCGACGTCGATCCGCAGAGCTTCTTGTAAAGCTTGTCCCGGAGCCTCAGCCGTCATTGCGAGACGCGAAGCGGCGAAGCAATCCATGTCTCCACAAGCGGCGAGATGGATTGCTTCGCTTCGCTCGCAATGACGGGGGAGGGCGCGTGAAAAAGCCTGCCGTCACTTCTGACGGCAGGCCCTCATCGGTGCGCGGAAAGTTCCGCGACCGTACTCTACGCAACGCTTACCGAAACTGGTCGGAAACGGCGCCTGAAGGACGCCTTTAAGAGACGACCTCGGCGGTGACACGGCCGACGCCGGAACCAGTCAGGCCGATGGCACGGGCGGCGCCCGTGGAGAGATCGAGCACGCGGCCGCGGATGAACGGGCCACGATCATTGATGGTGACGATCACGCTGCGGCCGCCATGGGTCACGCGCAGCTTGGTGCCGAACGGCAGGCTGCGATGGGCTGCGGTCATGGCGTTCTGGTTGAAGCGCTGACCGGAGGCGGTGCGGCTGCCGGATTCGTTGCCGTAGAAGGACGCTACGCCCGAGAAGCTGCGGCCGCCGGTGCTGGGCGTGAACGCCGCATTGGCATCGCGCGAGGACGCACCGTCGGTTGCGGCACGGGCCTGGTGATGATGGTGGTGATAGCGATGATGGTGGTGCCGGGATTTAGCCGACGCTTCGGTGATGCTGCCACCAACCAGGAAAGTTGCGGCGACGACAGCCAGCGCCGCGCGCGACGACCGGGTTGCGTTGCCCCGAGCCGACTTCTTGTATTTCAGCATTCAAGACCCTCAAGCAGTATTGCCACGGACGCGGCAAATGGAACCCCCGTCCCTTCGTTGACGAAAGCCGTGTGATTTCGCAATGAGGCATGAATTGGGCAGTAAATTCGGAATGTATCAGGCTGAAATATCTTGTTACTGCCGGGGCCCGCCCGACAGCTTCCCCTAGTCTTCGGCCTTAACCAAATTTTAACCAAATGAATACTTACGAATACTGTTGATTTACGTCTAGGAAAGGTTTCCGCAAGTAATCACGAAATGGAGAGCAAGCGGCGGTTTTGTTCCTTTGCAGGAACTCTGGCCTGGCATGCGACTGCCAACGGAACGATCGGCGGCCTCCCTGCCTGGCGGCTAAAATTCCTGCGCGCAGAATTTTGCTCGGCAAGGTCCTCGCGGCGCTTCGTTGCGGCCGTGCGACAAGGCATCACCTACATGTGACGTCATGTTGCACCTGCGCGCCTGCCATGCTAGCAAAGCCGCGATTTTAACGATCCCGGCACTCCGCGTGTCGGTCGAAAATCGAAGTCCCGCTTGAATTCCAAGGGCTTGGATCGCTAGGCGCCGCAGCAGCGGCGACGGTTTTTCCCTTGCGAATTTGACAGCAAAAAAGAGCGCGTCTGTGGCTGCTGAAGATCCGTCCGTTTCGGGAGTTGCCGGTCGTTACGCAACGGCCCTGTTTGATCTGGCTCGCGACGAAAAGTCCGTCGATGCCGTGAAGTCCGATCTCGATAAATTCAATGCCCTTCTGAATGAGAGCGCCGATCTAAAGCGCCTCGTCCGCAGCCCGGTGTTTTCCGCTGAAGCGCAATTGAAGGCGCTCTCCGCGGTGCTCGACAAGGCCGGCATTTCCGGCATCACCGCCAAGTTCCTGAAAGTGCTCACCTCCAATCGCCGCTTGTTTGCGGTCGCGGACGTGATCCGCGCCTACAACGCGCTGGTGGCGAACTTCAAGGGCGAGGCGACCGCCGAGGTCACCGTCGCGGAAGCGCTCAATGACAAGAATCTCGACGCGCTGAAGGCCGCACTGAAGTCGGTGACGGGCAAGGACGTCGCGCTCAACGTGAAGATCGATCCCTCCATCATCGGCGGCCTTGTGGTCAAGGTCGGTAGCCGCATGGTGGATAGTTCGCTTCGCACCAAACTCAATTCGATCAAGCACGCGATGAAAGAGGCAGGCTGATGGACATCCGCGCCGCGGAAATTTCCGCGATCCTCAAGGACCAGATCAAGAATTTCGGCCAGGAGGCCGAGGTCACCGAAGTCGGCCAGGTGCTGTCGGTCGGTGACGGTATTGCCCGCGTCTACGGGCTGGACAACGTCCAGGCCGGTGAAATGGTCGAGTTCGAGAACGGCACCCGCGGCATGGCGCTCAACCTCGAAAACGACAACGTCGGCATCGTGATCTTCGGCGCCGACCGCGAGATCAAGGAAGGCCAGACCGTCAAGCGCACCCGCGCCATCGTCGACACGCCGGTCGGCAAGGGCCTGCTCGGCCGCGTCGTCGATGCGCTCGGCAACCCGATCGATGGCAAGGGTCCGATCCAGGCTGACAAGCGCATGCGCGTCGACGTGAAGGCGCCGGGCATCATTCCGCGCAAGTCGGTGAACGAGCCGATGGCGACTGGCCTGAAGGCGATCGATGCGCTGATCCCGATCGGCCGCGGCCAGCGCGAGCTGATCATCGGCGACCGCCAGACCGGCAAGACCGCGATCGCGCTCGATACCATCCTCAATCAGAAGCCGCTCAACGCCCAGCCGGACGAGAGCATCAAGCTGTATTGCGTCTACGTCGCGGTTGGCCAGAAGCGTTCCACCGTCGCGCAGTTCGTGAAGGTGCTCGAAGAGCAGGGCGCGCTGGAATACTCCATTGTGGTTGCCGCCACCGCATCGGACCCGGCGCCGATGCAGTACATCGCGCCGTTCACCGGCTGCACGATGGGCGAATATTTCCGCGACAACGGCATGCACGCGGTCATCATCTATGACGATCTGTCGAAGCAGGCCGTCGCCTACCGCCAGATGTCGCTGCTGCTGCGCCGCCCGCCGGGCCGCGAAGCCTATCCGGGCGACGTGTTCTATCTGCACTCCCGCCTGCTCGAGCGCGCCGCCAAGCTCAACAAGGAGCACGGTTTGGGCTCGCTGACCGCCCTGCCGGTGATCGAAACCCAGGCCAACGACGTGTCGGCCTACATCCCGACCAACGTGATCTCGATTACCGACGGCCAGATCTTCCTGGAAACCGACCTGTTCTTCCAGGGCATCCGCCCCGCGGTGAACGTCGGTCTGTCGGTGTCGCGCGTCGGATCGTCGGCGCAGACCAAGGCGATGAAGAAGGTCGCCGGCAAGATCAAGGGCGAGCTCGCGCAGTACCGTGAAATGGCGGCGTTCGCGCAGTTCGGCTCCGACCTCGACGCCTCGACCCAGCGCCTGCTCAACCGCGGCTCGCGCCTGACCGAACTGTTGAAGCAGCCGCAGTTCTCGCCACTGAAGATGGAAGAGCAGGTCTGCGTGATCTGGGCCGGCACCAACGGCTATCTCGATCCGCTGCCGCTCAACAAGGTGCGCGCCTTCGAGGATGGCCTGCTGTCGCTGCTGCGCGGCAAGAATGCCGACATCCTCGACGCGATCCGCGATAGCCGCGACCTCAATGACGACGTTGCCGCCAAGCTGAAGAACGTGGTCGAAGGTTTCGCCAAGACGTTTGCCTAAACGTCGTCGCGGCCGGACAAGGTGCGAAGCTGGTCTTCGCGCCTGTGGCTCCCGGCTGACGAGAAGCGGATGCCCGGCGCAGGCGCCGGGCGGAACAATGGGATAGGCTAGCGGTCGGATCGCCCGATCGGATCGCCGGGGTGGACGAAGAATGGCGTCACTGAAAGACATGCGGGTCCGCATCGCCTCGACCAAGGCGACGCAGAAGATCACCAAGGCCATGCAGATGGTGGCGGCGTCAAAGCTGCGCCGCGCGCAGACCGCTGCCGAGGCCGCTCGGCCCTATGCAGACAAGATGGGCGCCGTGATCGGCAATATCGCCAGCGCCGCCGCAGGCTCGCCCGGCGCGCCGGCGCTGCTCGCCGGGACGGGCAGGGACCAGGTGCATCTGCTCCTGGTCTGCACCGGCGAACGTGGCCTTTGCGGCGCGTTCAACTCCGCGATCGTGCGGTTGGCGCGCGAGCACGCGCTGTCGCTGCTCGGTCAGGGCAAGGAAGTCAAATTCTTCTGCGTCGGCCGCAAGGGCTATGAGCAGCTTCGCCGCCTGTTCGAACGGCAGATCGTCGAGCATATCGACCTGCGCACGGTGCGGCAGCTCGGCTTCGTCAATGCCGAGGACATCGCCAAGAAAGTGCTGGCGCGCTTCGATGCCAGCGAATTCGACGTCTGCACGCTGTTCTATTCGCAGTTCAAATCGGTGATCGCGCAAGTCCCGACCGCGCAGCAGGTCATTCCACTGGTGGTGGAAACGCCGGCCGGAAACGGCGGCGCTGCGACCGCTTACGAATACGAGCCGGAAGAGGACGAGATCCTCGCCAATCTGTTGCCGCGCAACCTCGCGGTGCAGGTCTTCCGCGCACTTCTCGAAAACAACGCCTCGTTCTACGGCGCACAGATGAGCGCGATGGACAACGCGACCCGCAACGCCGGCGAAATGATCCGCAAGCAGACGCTGGTCTACAACCGAACCCGTCAGGCGATGATCACCAAGGAACTGATCGAAATCATTTCCGGCGCCGAGGCGGTCTAACCAAGGGAGCGCGAAATGGCTTACGTCACATCGGCTACCACCAAGGGCGGACGCAACGGCCGCTCCATGCTCGACAATGGCGGGCTGGCGCTCGCAATGGCACTGCCGAAGGAATTGGGCGGCGCCGGCGACGGCCACAATCCCGAGCAGCTTTTTGCGCTGGGCTATTCGGCCTGCTTTGGCCAGGCCATCCTCGTGGTCGCCAAGAACCATGGCGTCGACGGCCAGGCGGCAAAGGTCACCGCCGACGTGACGCTCAAGACTGATGGCGGCTTTTCGCTCGCCGTCGAACTCAAGGTTTCAATCCCAGGCGCGGACAAGGCCAAGGTCCAGGCGCTGGTCGAGGAAGCTCACACGGTGTGCCCGTATTCGAAGGCCACCAAAG
Organism: Bradyrhizobium sp. 31Argb; assembly: GCF_043638955.1. Lineage (NCBI taxonomy): Bacteria > Pseudomonadati > Pseudomonadota > Alphaproteobacteria > Hyphomicrobiales > Nitrobacteraceae > Bradyrhizobium > Bradyrhizobium sp. 31Argb. The sequence goes on from NZ_JBEGDB010000041.1 coordinate 42,562, forward strand.
GTAATATCCCGGTCAAGCTGACCGTGGTCTGAAATTCGGATCGAAGGAGACAGAGTAAATGGCTATAGCAGCCAACCAGATCGGTCGCGTCACCCAGGTTATGGGCGCCGTCGTCGACGTCCAGTTCGAGGGCCACCTGCCGGCGATTCTCAACTCGCTGGAAACCAAGAACGGCGGCAGCCGTCTCGTGCTCGAGGTGGCGCAGCATCTCGGCGAATCCACCGTGCGGACGATCGCGATGGATACGACCGAAGGTCTGGTGCGCGGGCAGGAAGTGACCGATACCGGCGAGCCGATCAGGGTGCCGGTCGGCGTCGGCACGCTCGGCCGCATCATCAACGTCATCGGCGAGCCGATCGACGAAGCCGGCCCGATCAAGGCCGAAGACGTGCGTGCGATCCACCAGGAAGCGCCGAGCTATACCGACCAGTCGACCGAGGCGGAAATTCTCGTCACCGGCATCAAGGTCGTCGATTTGCTCGCGCCTTACGCCAAGGGCGGCAAGATCGGCCTGTTCGGCGGCGCCGGCGTCGGCAAGACCGTGCTGATCCAGGAGCTGATCAATAACGTCGCGAAAGCCCACGGCGGTTACTCGGTGTTCGCCGGCGTCGGCGAGCGCACCCGCGAAGGCAACGACCTCTATCACGAGTTCATCGAGTCCAAGGTCAACGCGGACCCGCGCAATCCCGATCCGAGCGTGCAGTCGAAATGCGCGCTGGTGTTCGGCCAGATGAATGAACCGCCGGGCGCACGCGCGCGCGTCGGCCTCACCGGCCTCACGGTGGCCGAGCATTTCCGCGACCAGGGTCAGGACGTGCTGTTCTTCGTCGACAACATCTTCCGCTTCACGCAGGCCGGCTCCGAAGTGTCGGCGCTGCTCGGCCGCATCCCGTCGGCGGTGGGTTACCAGCCGACGCTTGCGACCGACATGGGTGCGCTGCAGGAGCGTATCACCACCACCCAGAAGGGCTCGATCACTTCGGTGCAGGCGATCTACGTGCCGGCCGACGACTTGACCGACCCGGCGCCGGCGACCTCCTTCGCCCATTTGGACGCCACCACCGTGCTGTCGCGCGCGATCTCGGAGAAGGGCATCTACCCGGCGGTGGATCCGCTCGACTCGACCTCGCGCATGCTGTCGCCGCTGGTCGTCGGCGAGGAGCATTACAACACCGCGCGCATGGTGCAGCAGGTGCTCCAGCGCTATAAGTCGCTGCAGGACATCATCGCCATCCTCGGCATGGACGAACTTTCGGAAGAGGACAAGCTGACGGTGGCCCGCGCCCGCAAGATCGAGCGCTTCCTGTCGCAGCCCTTCCATGTTGCCGAAGTCTTCACCGGCTCGCCGGGCAAGTTCGTCGAGCTCGCCGACACCATCAAGGGCTTCCGCGGCCTGTGCGAAGGCAAGTACGACCACCTGCCGGAGGCTGCCTTCTACATGGTCGGCACCATCGAAGAGGCGGTCGAGAAGGGCAAGAAGCTGGCTGCCGAAGCAGCTTAAGGGGCGAATGGCGAATAGGGAGTGGCGAGTTAGCGCTGGCTCCCTGACTTCGCCACTCACCATTCGCTATTCGCTATTCGCAGGTACACCATGGCCACCTTCCACTTCGATCTCGTCTCCCCCGAAGCGCTCGCTTTCTCCGGCGAGGTCGATCAGGTCGACGTCCCCGGCGCGGAAGGTGATTTCGGCGTGCTCGCCGGTCACGCACCGGTCGTGGCGGCAGTCCGTCCGGGCATCCTGACCATCACGACCGGCGGCACGCATCAGAAGATGGTGGTGCTCGGCGGTCTGGCCGAAGTCTCCGACAATCGCCTGACCGTGCTCGCCGATGTCGCGACCTCGATCCAGGAGGTCGATCGCGCCCAGTTCAGGGAAACCATCGCTGAGATGGAAGAAAATCTGAAAGAGAAGCACGGCTCGGAGCTCGACCGCGAAATCGAGCGGCTCGACCATTTCAAGAGTATCGAGCACATCCTCAACGCAACCGCTATGCACTAGTGGTTCATCACAGTGATTTTGACGTTTTGATACCGAGCCATTCGAGGATCGGCAAGTTTTCGGGTGGCAGGA